>NZ_JANSJN010000014.1:13531-25139 GCF_047462555.1 Synechococcus sp. B60.1 | reverse complement strand
TGCAGCAGAACTCCCTTTCCTCAGGCAGATTCCTGACCGAGGGTGTGGTCTTTTACCCGTTGCAAAGCTGCAGTCAGGGCCATCGGCCAGGGATCCGGCTGACGCAGTTGCCGCACCCCCTTCGGTAAGCGCAGCACCGAGGCACGACTGGTACGGGCAATGGTTTCCAGGTCGGGCAAGGGTTCCAGGAGCACGCCCCTGTGCATGATCTGGCGCAGCAGCGGCTCATAGCCGGGGGGCGGGGTCTCGTCAGCCTGACCCAGCAAGTCCCCTGTGGGGCCGCGAAAGATCTGCTTGCGCCCTGGCAGGGTGGCTTTGGCAAAGGAGGCCTTGGCCACGGGGATCCCATTGATCTCCACCAATTTGTACACTCCATTCACCCCCTCGCCGGTAACCAGGCGGGTGCCAACACCGTAGCCACTGATGGGCGCTTGGGAGCGGTGCAGCCGCTCAATCTCGTACTCATCCAGATCGCCGCTGACAAACACCGGCGCCCCCTGCGGCAGGATGGCCTTGACTTGGTGGGAGAGGGCCTCCAGATCCCCCGAGTCGATGCGTACGCCGCCGATTTCCCCCCGGGATCCCAGTTGCTCCGGCTGGGTGGCAGCAAAGAGCTGAGCCGCGGTGCGCGCTCCCTGGATGGGATCGTAGGTGTCAATGAGCAAAACCGCTTGGGGAAAGTAGCGCCGGAAAGCTTGAAAGGCACGGGTCTCATCGCCAGAGAGGGTGGCAATGGCCATCACGAGGGAATGGGCCATGGTGCCCGCCGGCTTGCGCCCCAATTTGAGAGCTGCCAAGACATTGGAGGTGGCATTGAACCCCCCCGCCAGCGCCGCCCGCGCTGCCCAGAGGCCCGCCTGGGGACTAAAGGCTCGCCGCGTGCCGAACTCCAACAAAACGGCCTCATCCCCTGCCGCATCGCGCATGCGGGCTGCCTTGGTGGCAATCAGGGTTTGGTAGTTAAAGGTGGTCAGCAAGTAGGTTTCCACCAGTTGCGCCTGCCACAGAGGAGCCTCCACCCGCAGCAGCGGCTCGTTGGCAAAAACGGCCGTCCCCTCCGGTACTGCCCACACATCCCCCTCGAAGCGGTAGCTAGCCAGCAGCTCCCAAAAGCGTGGCGGTGCCTCGGCAAAAATGCCCGTCTCCTGCAGGGCCTGCAAGGCTTGTGGCGGAAAGTGCAACTGCTGCAGGTATTCCACCGCTTGGGCCAGCCCCATGGCAATGAGGTAGCCATAGTCGCTAGGCAAGCGCCGCACAAACAGCTCAAAGGCCGCCGGCTGATTCTCCAGCCCCTCCCCCACATAGCAGGCAGCCATTGTGAACTGGTAGAGATCGGTCAGTAAGCCGTAGTCTTGGGGCTGCAGGGAGGAAAAGCTTGGGTCTACCATGGAACCCTCAAGTAAGCCAGAGAGGCAACGCCCTTGGGGAAAGGCAGAGAAGCGGTTGCCCCAGTTGGAGCTACCATGGTAGCAAGTCCAGCCTGCCAGGGATCCCTACCCTGCAAAGCAGCAAAAGCTTGGCTACGGGAAGCGCCATGGACACCTCTGCTCCGCAGTTGACAACTCCAGCGCCGCCAACCCTGCCTGTGCCCTCCCACTTTGCTCCTGAGCGGGTGGGAGAGATTTGGCGAGTGCCCTACCAGCAGCGGGCCCTAGAGGCAGAGCGCTGGGCCCAAGAGCACCACATTCCCCCGGCGGAAGCCGATCGGGTGCGGGTGGGCCTGTTGCTGATTGATGTGCAAAACACCTTCTGCATTCCTGGCTTTGAGCTGTTTGTGGGCGGCCCCAGCGGCTTGGGGGCGGTGGAGGACAACTGCCGCCTGTGCCAATTCATCTACCGCCACCTTGCCCACATCACCCAGATTGTGGCCACCCTGGATACCCACACGGCGATGCAGATCTTCCACCCCGTCTTTTGGGTGGATGCCCAGGGATCCCATCCCGAGCCAGCTACCGCCATCTCGGCAGCCGAGATTCTCTCAGGACGCTGGCGGATCAACCCTGCCATGGCCGCCAACCTCACCCAGGGGGATCTGACGCGGCTGCAGGTCTATGCCCTCCACTATGCCGAGCAATTGGAGAAAGGGGGGAAATATCCCCTCATTGTCTGGCCCTACCATTCCATGCTGGGTGGGATTGGCCATGCCCTGGTGCCGGCAGTGGAGGAGGCGATCTTCTTCCACACCATTGCCCGCGGCAGCCAGCCCAGCTTACAGCTCAAGGGAGCCAACCCCTTGACGGAAAATTACTCTGCCCTCAGCCCGGAGGTCTTGACGGGGCCGGAGGGGGATCCCATCGACGAGAAAAATGAATCCCTTATCGACCACCTCCTGGAATTTGATGCCCTGATTGTGGCTGGCCAAGCCAAAAGCCACTGCGTTGCCTGGACGGTAAGCGACCTGCTGCAGGAGATCCAGGCTAGAGATCCCAGCCTAGCCAGGAGGGTCTACCTTCTGGAAGATTGCACCTCGCCGGTAGTGATCCCCGGCATTGTCGATTTTAGCGAGCAGGCGGAGGCAGCCTTTGCCCGCTTTGCGGCAGCGGGGATGCACCGGGTGCACTCCACGGATCCCCTTTGGGAGTGGCCTGACTTTCCCTGGCCTCTTGCGGAGGAGACTTGATCTGCTCTACTCCAGTGGTAGGATGCGGCAGGACAGCCTGTCGGAGTTGGCCTGTGTACGACTGCCCTGGCGGTGCAGATTTGCTTTGGGAAACCAGTTCCCTGCGCCCTCCCACTGGCGCCCGCGACTTTTTGCCGCGGGAAGTTCAGCGGCGGGAAAGGCTAGAGGCGCAGCTAACCCAGGTTTTTCGCCGCTACGGCTACCAACGTATCATCACGCCCACCCTAGAGCGGTTAGAGACCCTGCTGGCTGGGGGATCCATCCGCGGTGAAGCCGTGCTGCAACTGCGGGACGGGGAAGGGACAATGCTGGGGTTGCGCCCGGAATTCACCGCTTCCATCGTGCGGGCAGCAGCCACCCGGCTGGCCGGCGGGCCTCTGCCGCTGCGGCTCTACTACCACGGCAACGTGTTCCGCAATAGCCGGCGGGAGGAGGGCTCCTACAGCAGCCAGGAGTTTTTCCAGTCGGGGGTGGAGCTCATCGGCGCGGGCGGATGGCTAGCCGACGCTGAGATCTTGCTGCTTTTGGCCGATTGCGTGCGCGCTGTTGGCCTCAGCAACTGGACATTGCTGTTGGGAGATGTGGGCCTGACCGAGAGCCTGCTTAACTCGGTTACTCCCAAGGCCCAGGCGGCGGTGCGCCGCGCCATTGCCCAGCTTGACTACGTTTACCTAGAATCAGCCCCCCTGCCGGAGGCGGCCCGCCAGATTGGCTTGCAGATTCTGGGATTGCGCGGCCAGCCTGAGCAGGTCCTACCTCAGCTTGCCCAGCTTCCTGTGCCCCCGGAGCGGCTGCGGGATCTGCGGCAGTTGTGCCAAATCCTGGAAGCCCGGCAGGTGCGGGTGGTGCTGGATCTAAGCTTGCTGCAAACTCTGGCCTACTACACCGGCATTGTCTTCCAGGCAGTGGTGGGAGGAGAGGTCATTGCCCTGGGCGGGCGCTACGACCAGCTCTATGCTCTCTACAGCCCTCAGCAAGTTGAGCAGCCAGGGATCGGCTTTACCCTCCTGCCCGATACGCTGCTGCGGCTCTTGCCCCCCGACCCCCCAGCCGAGGCAATGGGCTGCCAGCGGTTGGTGGTGCCGCTGGTGCCGGCAGGGATCCCGGCAGCGCTGGCCTTGGCCGCCCGCTGGCGGGAGTCAGAGGCCGTGGAGCTGGAATTGCTGGATCGCCCTCCTGAAGAGATCGAGGCCTATGCCCGCCAGTGTCGGATCCCGGAGATTGCCTGGGTGCAGGCTGATGGCAGCTACCACATCTCCCCCGTGGACTAATCCCAATCAAATGTCCAGAGCCGCCAGTTCCAACTGGCCACTGTGGGCCTCGATGAACTCCCGCCGCGGGCCAACGGCATCCCCCATGAGGATGGTGAAAATGCGATCCGCCTCTGCGGCGTCTTCGATGGTAATCTGCTTGAGGACGCGCGTTGCCGGGTTCATGGTGGTTTCCCAGAGCTGCTCTGGCATCATTTCCCCCAAGCCCTTGAAGCGCTGGATGGTGTACTTGGTGTTGGCCGGCAGGCTGCGCAGGACTTGCTCTTTCTCGGCCTCGTTGTAGCAGTAGCGCACATTGTTGCGGCCCCACTCAATCTTATAGAGGGGCGGGCAGGCAATGTAGACGTAGCCCTGCTCCAAGAGCGCCTTCTGATAGCGGTAAAAGAAGGTGAGCAGCAGGGTGCGGATGTGACTGCCATCCACATCGGCGTCAGTCATGAGGATGATGCGGTGGTAGCGCAGTTGGCTGGGATCGAACTCCTCGCCCTTGACCCCCAGGCCCAGCGCTGTAATCAGGGCCTGAATCTCGGCGTTTTTGTAGATCTTGGCGGGATCTGCCTTCTCGATGTTGAGGATCTTGCCCCGCAAAGGCAGCACCGCCTGAAACTGGCGATCCCGTCCCTGCTTGGCGCTGCCCCCTGCCGAGTCGCCCTCCACCAAGTACACCTCTGACTCCGCCGGATCCCGGCAACTGCAGTCAGCCAGTTTCCCCGGCAGTGTGGAAGATTCCAGAGCCGACTTGCGGCGTACCAGCTCCCGGGCCCGGCGGGCAGCTTCGGCCGCGTTGAAGGACTGGATGGCCTTATCGACGATCCCCCTGGCCACGTTGGGGTTGAACTCCAGATATTCCGTGAGGGCCTCGGAGACAATGGTTTGGACGATGCCCCGCACCTCGGTGTTGCCCAGCTTGGTTTTGGTTTGCCCCTCAAACTCGGGGTTAGGCACCTTGACCGAGACGATCGCCGTCAGGCCCTCCCGCACGTTTTCTCCCGCCAGGTTGCTGTCGGACTCTTTGAGTTTGTTGAGCTTGCGGGCTTGGCTGTTGATGGTAAGGGTAAGGGCAGTCTTCAGCCCCTCCAAGTGGGTGCCCCCTTCGGTGGTGCGGATGTTGTTGGCAAAGCCAATCAACGTATCGGTATAGACATCTGCGCACCACTGCAGAGCCGCTTCGACCTCGACGCCATCCCGCTCTCCGCGCACATAGACAATGTCGGGGTGGATGGGGGTTTTTTCGTGGTTGATGAAGGCCACATATTCCTTGATGCCGCCCGCAAATTGATAGGTTTCCCGCTGAGGCGGATCCCGCCGCAGATCACTAAAGATGATTTTCAAGCCGGCATTGAGGTAGGCCAGCTCGCGTAGACGAGCAGCCAGCACGGCATAGTCAAACTCCCGCTCCGGAAAGATAAGCTCATCTGGCTTGAAGCGCACCTCGGTGCCCCGCCGCTGGGAACCCACCGGCTGCGGCTCGGATTTGAGGGATCCCACCACCGCCCCTCGCTCAAAGCGCTGGAAGTAAACTTTGCCCTCCCGCCAGACTCTGGCCTCCAACCACTCCGAGAGGGCATTCACCACCGACACCCCAACGCCGTGCAGCCCCCCGGAGACCTTGTAGCCGCCCCCTCCAAACTTGCCGCCGGCGTGCAACACCGTCATGACCGTCACCAACGCCGACTGCCCGGTTTTGGGGTGGATGTCTACCGGGATGCCGCGGCCATTGTCCAGAACCGACACCGAGCCATCGGGGTGGAGGGTGACCTCAATCTCGTCGCAATAGCCGGCCAGGGCCTCATCGACGGAGTTGTCCACCACCTCATACACCAGGTGGTGCAATCCCTTCGGCCCGGTGGAGCCAATGTACATGCCAGGCCGCCTGCGCACAGCCTCCAAGCCTTCCAAAACTTGGATCTGCTCTGCACCGTAGTTCTCCGTCATTCGTAACTCCAATCCTGAAGAGAGATACCGGCCCCCGCCAACCTGAATCCAGAGAAATTGACGCCAGAAGCCAGAGATGATCCAAATCCCAAAAACCTGCCCCTATAATAGCACAAAAGCCTAGAACGGCCACGCAGCCGCTTCTGAGGGCAAACTTTGGCAGGGGATGCAGGGATGGAGATCAGTTTCTTGCCCAATCCTGGCCGAGAAAGCTCTCCACCAATCCCGGCGGCGGCTGCACCTGCAGCTCACCGTTTTCCAGATCCACAACCGGCACCAGAGCTTTCACAAAGGGGATCAACACCTGCCGCTGGTCGGGGGTAGAGATCTCCAGCACATCTTGGCCAGCGGCCCAGATTGCCGAGACATGTCCCAGCAGCCGACCCTGATGGTAGACGGCTAGGCCAATGAGATCGGAGTAGTGGTACTCCTCCGGCTCGAGGGGCAGGCGCTGGGAAGCCGGTACCAACACCTTGGCCCCCACCCAAGCCTCTGCTGCCGTTCGATCGGGGATCCCTTCCAGCCGCACCAAGTACAAGCCCTTGGCGGGAAAAAACTGGCCCTCAATCAAAGGATGCAACAGAGGCTCCGGATCGCTATCCCGCTGCAGCCAGCGCGGCCCTGGCTCAGTGAGGCGCTCTGGAAAATCCGACCAGCACTTAACCCGTAGCCAGCCCCGCAGTCCATGAGCGGCCACCACCTGCCCCACCACTAGCCAAGCGGGATCCCCTCCATGTTGGGCAGAAGCTACCATAGCTGTCGCTACTAGTCGAGCTGAGGAAAGTTCACCTCGGTCGGGAAAGCCGTGGAGGTGCCCAACTTTTGGGAAGCCCCAGAAGCGCGGGATCCGGATCCCTGCCCTTCCTTGGCCACATCCACCATCGAGAGCAGCCCTTGCAGGGTAGCGGGGATGGAATTGGGATCCATAAAGATCACCTTCGAGCTGGGGCTGCTGCCCAGCTTGAGACCCATATCGATGTAGTTTTGTGCCATCAAGTATTGCAGCGCGTTGGCTGCCTCTGGGTTTTCCTGCAAAGTAGCGGCAATGGTTTTGATAGCCTCAGCCGTACCCTCGGCCAGCAGCAGCCGCTCGCGCTTCTCAGCTTCTGCTCGCAACAACTGCGCCTTGGCAGCCCCCGCTGCTTGGTTGATGCTGGCCTGCTGCTCCCCCTCCGATTTGAGAATGGCCGCTCGCTTCTCCCGTTCGGCAGCCATTTGCTTTTCCATCGAGTCTTGCACCGTCTTAGAGGGCTGGATATCCCTGACTTCTACGCGGGTGATCTTGATCCCCCAGGGATCGGTGGCCTCGTCCAGTTCTGTCAAAAGGCGGGCGTTGATCTCGGCGCGGGAGGAAAAGGTCTGATCCAAGTCCATGCGGCCAATTTCGGCGCGCAAGGCCGTCAGCACCAAGTTCACCAAAGCCCGCTGTACATCCTCTACGGCGTAGCGGGCCTTGATCATATCCGTGATGCGCCAGTAAACCACCGCATCCGCCATCAAAGAAACGTTGTCGCTGGTGATGCACTGCTGCGGTGGCACGTCCAGCACCTTCTCGCGAATGGTTTCCTTAAACACAATCCTGTCGATGGGAGGAAAAATGATGTGCAACCCGGGTGTCAGCTTGCGGTGAAACCTCCCCAAACGCTCTACCAGCGCCTCATAGCCCTGGCTGATGATCTTGACCGAGTTGAACAGGTAGCCGATAAAGATGAGGGCAAGGGCGGCTAAGATGCCAGGCATAGGGCTCTTCTCCTAACAGAGGGTTCAGCCCCCATTCTAGACGGCTGCTGGGACTGCTCCCTTCCCCCTTCGACACGTCTCAGCCTCAATAGACAATAGAGAGGGGAGGCGTGAACAGGATAGTTAGAGCTGCGGATTTCTTGTTGGGGCTGCAATCTTATCCAGTAGAAAGCTTGTGGGGGGATCCCGTCTATGAAACTGGACAGCAGGAACCTAGAAGTTGGCCTGAACAAAATCTACGACGTTATTGTTGCCGGTGGTGGCGCAGGGGGGCTGTCGGCAGCCATTTACCTGGCCCGCTACGGCTTGAGCTGCCTGGTGGTGGAAAAGAGCAGAGGCCGCTCTTTTTGGATGCAGGATTTGCGCAACTATCTGGGCCTGCCGCCAAACACGCCAGGACGAGAGCTGTTGCGACAGGGGAGGGAGCACGCCCTCAGCTTGGGGGTGGACTATCTATGGGGCTTTGTGGAAGATGTCACAGATGAGGGAGACCTTTTTGCTGTCAAGGTCAAAGTAAGAAAAGTCAACAGTATCTACCCTGTTTTTCGCAGCAAATATTTGATTGCAGCAACGGGCATTATCGATTATTTGCCCCAATTGCCTGATATGCAAAATGTCTACGAATATGCAGGCTACTCGCTTCATGTCTGCATGATTTGCGATGGTTACGAAATGCGGGATCAGAAGGCAGTTTTGATTGTCAATTCAGAAGATCGGATTAATACGGCTTTTGTCCTCAACTGGTTTACGCCTTATATCTCGGTGTTGACTCACGGCCTCTGCTCGGTCGGCCCTGAAATGCGCCAAAAACTGGCGGAGCACGGCTATCCCCTTTACGAGTCTCCCATTCGCCGCTTTCTGGGCGAGAACCACCAGATGCGGGGCGTGGAGCTCGAGGATGGCACCTACATCGAGGCAACCACCGGCCTGGTGGCCATGGGAGCCAAATACCACAACGACTATTTGAAAGGGATCCCCAATTTGCGCTGGCAGGGCGAAAACCTCGTGACCGACGAGTGGTGCCGCACCACCCATCCGCGGCTCTTCGCGGTAGGGGATTTGAAGCAGGGCCTCAACCAGGTGTCGATTGCCGTCGCCGATGGGGCGCTGGCTGCAACGGCCATTTGGCGGGACATCCGCCGGGCCTCTCCTCTTCGTAAATGGGAAGAGCGCCTGCGCTCTTAGTTTGGGCTCATTCCGCCCTCTTGAGGGAGTTGGGATGGCCTTCTGCCCTATGATTGTTGCGAAGCCCCGAGCAACTCCCATGCATTCTCTGAAAGTGGCGATCTTTTTTTGGGTTTTCCTATTGGTAGGGCTGCATTACTACGCGGTAGAGGCCCAGTCTTTTTTTGATCTAAACCTGACTCTAACCTCAGAATACGATCCTATTCTCCCGATCGAGAGCGTTCGCGTTGTGCGCGGCAGTAATCCCCAAGACCTGCTGGTTTATCTATCGGCTCCTTCTGCTGCTTGGGTTCACCAAGAGCGGGTGAACGGGCATTATTTAATTGATATTCCCTATGCAGTCATCACCCGCTCGACAACAGTTGAAGTTGCTGCGGGGCTGCCCTATCGGCTGAGCTGGGGCAACCGAGACGAACAGACTGGGCGCCTGCTGATCACCCCTGCACCTGCCCAGGTAGAGGTCTTTTTGCAGCATGGCTGGACAGCGGATCCCACTTTGCTCGATCCGCTGGAAAATAGCTGGCCTTTGCAACTGACTTTGGAAGAGGCGCTGGGGCCTTTGTTGGAAGTACCACCTCGCTCTGCCTTTCTCACCATTGACGATGGACCTTGGCCTCAGTCCACACCTCGACTTTTGCAAGTTTTGGATCAGCTACAAGTGCCGGCTACATTCTTTCTCATCGGCAATCACGTTTCTCGCTTTCCAGAGCTGGCCAAAGCCATTCAAACCCACCACCACACGATAGCTAACCACACGTTTACTCACGACTATCAACGCCTCTACAGCAGCGACGAGATATTCTATGCCGAGGTGGATCAGACAACCCAACTGCTCAAGAGGTTGGGCTTGGATCCCCAACTAGTGGTTCGCCCACCGGGCGGTTTTCGCCTAGACTCTGCTTTACGTCACGCTTTGGAACAGGCAGGGTATCGGGTTCTCTACTGGAACCTCAGTCCCGAGGATGCCTATGCTGGCCAAACAGCAGACCAGCTTTTGGAGCGGGTTCGCTCCCAGTTGTCGGTGATGAAAGCCTCTGAACAACCCCTGGTTTTGCTGCTGCACGACCGCTGGCCCCATACTGCAGAAGCTTTGCCAGATATCGTTGCTGCGGTTGAAGAGGCAGGCTATCGCTTTTTGCCCTGGCCCAGTTCTAGAGATCCTGCTTGAGGAAACCGCCAACTGTCTCTTAGAAAAACCGGGCAATCTCTTAGAATCTTAGGGTCGAGGAGTGGGGAAGTATGCGAAAGCCCTTGGATTGCTGGGCTCGGATAAGTTGGGGAGCAGCCTTGGCTCTGGCGCTACCGCTTGCTGTTCACTCTGCCTACCCCCAGCCGCTGCTTCCGCTGTTGCCGGCTGTTTCTGAGGGGGGCAGCGCGCGCGAAGGAGTTGTTGCCCTATTTCGTCAATCCATCTGGTGGGAGTTCATCCGCGGCAATCGCGGCGAAAACCTGCGCCTGTTTGCAGCCAGCCGCACCGCTTCTGAGCGTCAGGATGTGGTGGCCGTGTTTGAAATCCAGCGGCAGCCGACAGTGGAGCCAGTGGTGCGGGTTCTCAGCTTTGGACATCAGGGAGGATACGATTTTCGCCTGCTCCACACGGCTGAGCCGATCCCCGGACGGTTGGTGGAGGCGCAGCTGCGCACCGACATCACCTCCAGCGCCCAGCCCAAGCTGGTGCTGCTCACCGAGCGAGGGGGCATCAGCCTGCTGCGGTCTGTCTTGGTCTTGGAACACCGAGCGGAGGGGTTTGTGCCGCTGCTGAGCGTGACAGATTTAAACAATGCCAGCTTGCGGGTCAGCTCCCAAGGGATCCTGGTCATCTCCAGCGTGCCGGGAGCTAACCGCGACTCGCGCGCCACCCTTTACCAGTGGGAGGGAGATGGCTTTGTCCGCCGTGATCTGTAGCATCCCAAGTCTGGCGACAAGGCATAGACCGCCGGGATTCGTTTCGAATTGCCGCGAAGCAGTCCCCTGCCACTCCCCTCTCCCACGGGGAGAGAGATTGGGGGTGAGGGAAACGTCTCCAGCCTATTGAGGGTGACCAGAGAGCTGCTGAGCCTGCCAGCAGACGCCCAGGCTGGGCGCTTGGCCCACCTGCCAGAGAAACAGGCTTTCGGCTCCCAGGGGATCCAGGCTCCAGGGATCCAGGTCAGACCCAAACCACCCGTAGGGATCGACAGGGGCAGGTTGGCCAGAGTTGGTTTGATCAAGGCGGCGCACCTCAAAATGGAGATGGGGCCCACTGGCACAGCCGCTGTCGCCCGAGAGGCCGATTACGTCCCCTGCCGCCACTCTCTGTCCCTCCTGCACCCGGATTTGGCTGAGGTGGGCGTAGAGGGTTTCCAAGCCGGCTGGCTCGTGCCGAATGCGCACCCGCAACCCCCTGACCGGGCGGCCCAAGCTGGGACACAAAAACTGCGGCTCTTGACGCGCCAAGGTAACCCGTCCCGAAGCGGCGGCCAAGATCGGCGTACCCACCGGCATGGCCCAGTCGTAGCCGGCGTGGCCATCACTTTTGCCGCAGGGGTGTAACGGGCCAGGGAGCCAAACTTGGCCTTGCCCACTGACAAAGCGTCCGTTGCCATCTTTCTCTCCCAGGGGCATATCGTGGTCGAAAAGGTTGGTGACGGGAAATTCCCCGACAAAGGGCTTGTGCAACAACGGCCACTGGGGCGGCGGCGGATCCCCATCGGCAGAGCGATGGCTCTCCAGCGCCAGCCGATAGTTCTCCAGCTCCTGACGCTGGGCGGGATCTGGCGACCGCTGCAGCAGGAGATCCACCAGGCGCAGGGCCTGAGACCAGTCCCGGCGCTCGACAGCCCGGCTCAACTGGGCGTACACCCCCACCAGGGATCCC
>NZ_JANSJN010000014.1:9497-13431 GCF_047462555.1 Synechococcus sp. B60.1 | reverse complement strand
CCTACATGGTGTCTGGAGCGCTGGCGGCGGCTTTGATGGGATCCCGACTGTTGGGGGTGCGGCGCCTGTTGATGTTTCTGATCCCGGCGGTGGGCATTTCCTTGGCCAGCGAGCTGCTGGGTACCAGCACGGGGATCCCCTTTGGCGACTACGGCTACCTCAGTGGGCTGGGCTACAAGATTGCCGGGCTGGTTCCCTTCACGATCCCTTTGTCTTGGTTTTACGTGGGGCTGTCGTCCTACCTGTTGGCGCGGGTGGCCCTGCAAGCAGGTCGCCACTGGCTGATCCACTGCGAGGCCATCCTGTTGGGGGCACTGCTGCTCACTGCCTGGGACTTTGTTCTGGATCCGGCTATGACCCGCGGCTTGATTCCCTTTTGGACTTGGTTTCAGCCGGGGCCCTTCTTTGGCATGCCGCTGCAGAACTTTGGCGGTTGGATGCTGACCGGAGCGGCCTTTATGACCGTAGCCAACCTCCTCTGGGGGAAAGATCAGCCTGTGTTGAACCGCCGCCAGTTGTTGGGGCCACTGGTGCTTTATGTAGCTAATTTTGCCTTTGCCCTGCTGATGAGCCTGGGATCCGGCATTTTCGCGCCAGCGGGGCTAGGCCTGTTGCTGGGCTTGGGGCCAGCCTTAGGGTTGTGGTGGAGCGCTCCACCTGCACCCTCCCATCCCGAAGCGGTTGAAGGGGAGGCAGCTCCAACCTGGCAGGCGCTGGAGGATCCTGGCTGGGCGAGGGTGAAATAGCTGCCTGGCGTAGTTAGGAGGGAGCAACAGTGCCCTGGCCCTTTCGGTGCTCACCCCTCTTGCTGGCCTATATCTGACTGGACGCAGGTGGGACGGCAGAGTTGTCGGCTATTGGGAGCCACGAGCCCAAGTCGCGGCGGCGGTGGTGTTTATTATTTAACTGCTGCCGCCGTGGCCAGATTTTTTTTCTGGATGAGACAAAGTGGAAGCCGGTTCCGTTCCCTTTGATTTGTCCTGTAGCAAGCCGATCAGCAAGCAGGCCACCCCAAGGTTGATGGCCACATCCGCCACGTTAAACACCGGAAAGCGAATCCAAACCAGATTAAAAAAATCCACCACGTAGCCGTTGAGAAAGCGGTCGATGCCGTTCCCTACCGCTCCTGCCCAGACCAGACCGTAGCCTGCCTGTTCCCAACGGCCCAGGCTGCCGCCGCGAATCGCCAGCAGCGCCAGCGCCACCGCTACCCCCAACGAGACCCACTTGAGAAACTCTGCCGAATCGGCAAACAGGCTCCAGGCGGCGCCGGTATTCTCCACATAGGTAAGGTGAAACACCCCCGGCCACAGCTCGATTTCCGGCCCCGGCAGCAGCCGCTCCACCGCCCAGCGCTTGGTCGCCTGATCCAGGATCACGCCCAGGATCCCGGCCAGCCAAAAGCCCGTGTTTTTCATGCTCTTTTGCTTCACCACGTCCACTGGCAATAGCGCTCAGAGGAGCACTTTTCCCATCCTGACATTCTCTCTCCTACCTGTGGGTGACAAACCGCAGGGGCAAGGCTTGGGGGTTCATCTGGCTGGAGAGCTTAATCAAGAAAAACGCCCGGCTGGCTGAGCCGGACGGGGATCCCACAGTCCAGAGAAGAGGACAAGGGCAGCTACCGACCCTGTTGCTCCAGGGATCGGCGCAACTCACTGGCCATCTGCAGAAACTCTTGCGGATTGCCCGCCTTGCCGTAGGAGGAGCGATCTTCAACCTTTTTGCCGCTACCTTGGCGGGTGCGAGTGTTGATCAGAGAGCTGGCCATTTCCAGAAACTTGGCAGGGTTCCCTTCGCTGCTGCCCCGCATCACAGAGGTTCGTCCGGCACGAGTCACTGCCATAGCTACCTTGATTCTCAGAAACGAAATGCTTGTTCATATCTTCCCACAAGGGATCCTCAGCCCGCCAGGCCCAGCGCTCTATGAGGTGAAGAATTGTTAGAGATAGCCGTGGCTTCTCAGGCCTTGCATCACCAGCTCAATACACTCGGAGATGCTTCGCTCAGCGGTTTTGCACACCACCTCCGGGCATTCTGGTGGCTCGTAGGGATCGTCGATGCCGGTAAAGTGCTGGATGAGCCCTGCCCGCGCTTTGCGGTAGAGGCCCTTGACATCGCGCTGCTCGCACACCTCCAGGGGGGCATCCACAAAGACCTCGATAAAGTTGCCGATGCGCTGCCGCACCTCTTGCCGGGTGGCCCGATAAGGGGAAATGGCTGAGACCAGTACGATTACCCCGTGGCGGGTCAGCATCTCGGCCACAAAGCCAATGCGGCGAACGTTCTCATCCCGATCTTCTTTGCCAAACCCCAGCCCCTTGGTGAGGTGTTGCCGCACCAGGTCACCGTCGAGCACTTCCACCGGCAACGCCAGAGCTTGCAACTGCTGGGCCACGCCGCAACTCAGGGTGGTTTTGCCCGCCCCACTTAGCCCCGTAAACCAGACTGTTACCCCCCGTCGCCCCATGGGTGTGGATCTCCTTGCCAGAATATCATCCCCGGCCAGAGTGATACACTCGAAACACTGTCCATTCTCCCTCTGCCATGCCGCCGTTAAGCGCTTCTCTTGTCGATGCCACCTTGGGATCTGCGACAACCGCCGAGCTGTTCAATCGGCATGTGATGTCCACCTATGCTCGCTACCCTTTGACTTTGGTACGGGGGGAAGGCTGCCGGGTTTGGGATGAGGAGGGGCGCGAGTACCTGGATTTTGTGGCCGGCATTGCTACCTGCACCCTGGGACATGCCCACCCCGCTTGGATTCAGGCCCTCACCCAGCAGGCACAACAGTTGCACCATGTTTCCAACCTCTACTACAACCGACCCCAGGCGCAACTGGCCCAATGGCTGACCCAGCACTCCTGTGCTGACAAGGTGTTTTTCTGCAACTCGGGGGCAGAAGCCAATGAAGGCGCCATCAAGCTGGCCCGCAAATACGCCCATACGGTACGCGGGATCCAAGATCCGGTGATCCTCACCGCCCAGGCCAGCTTTCATGGACGCACCCTGGCTGCCCTCACGGCCACCGGCCAGCCCAAGTACCAGAAAGACTTTGCTCCCTTGGTGCCTGGCTTTGATTACGTTCCCTACAACGATATCGAGGGTACGGCAGCGGTGCTGGAGCGCTGGGGCGAGCGGGTGTGTGCCGTGCTGCTGGAGCCGCTGCAGGGGGAGGGAGGGGTTGTGCCCGGGGATCCTGCCTACTTCCAGTGGCTGCGCCGGGTCTGCAGTGAGCGGGGCATTCTGCTAATGTTGGATGAGGTGCAGGTGGGGATGGGCCGCACCGGCAGGCTCTGGGGCTACTGCAACCTAGGAATCGAGCCGGATGTGTTTACCCTGGCCAAGGGCTTGGCGGGTGGGATCCCGATTGGCGCCCTCTTAGCCAAAGAGTTTTGTGCCGTGTTTCAGCCGGGGGATCACGCCAGCACCTTTGGCGGCAATCCTTTAGCCTGTGCGGTGGGCTTGGCGGTTTGCCACACCCTAATGGCGGAGAGCTTGGTGTGGAATGCCCAGCAGACGGGGGACTATCTGCGCCAGGGTCTATCCCGCTTGGCGGAGCAGTTCCCCCAGCTTGTGCAGGAGGTGCGCGGCTGGGGCCTGATCCAGGGTCTAGTCATGCGCATCCCGGCGGCTGAGGTGGTCAGGGCGGCCCTGGAGCAGGGACTACTGCTGGTGCCAGCGGGATCGCAGGTGGTGCGCTTTGTGCCCCCCTTGATCGTCACGCCAAAGGAGATTGACGAGGCGCTGGCGCAGCTGGAATCGGCTCTGCAGAGCTTAGCCGTTGGCGACAGCGGAACGGAGTCCCTGAAAGCCTAGCTCTGCCAGACCTGCTGCAAGAACGCTTGCAGCCACTGGCGGGCCTCATGGGGCAAGGGATCCCTGGCCTGCTCGAGCAGGGGCAGTACCTCCTCCGCGTAGGCCGCAACAAAGC
>NZ_JANSJN010000014.1:0-9397 GCF_047462555.1 Synechococcus sp. B60.1 | reverse complement strand
GTCATGGGACGGCAGGCTTTCCCTGAGGAATGAACGAGACAAACTACACCGGATCTTACGCCTTCTCAGGTTCTGCGAGGGGATCGCCAATCTTGTGGCATGGTGGCAGGTAGCTTCTTTAGCAGACTTGGACGGATCCCGCCATGATGCACACCTTTATCCCGCCCCACCGCTTTTTTCCCTACCTGACCTGGACGGAGATCCAGGCCATGCCCCACAAAGAGAAGGTGGTGATCATCCAGCCCGTAGCCTCGATCGAGCAGCATGGGCCCCACCTGCCCTTGGTGGTGGATGCCTGCATCGGCACGGCAATCATCGGGCGGGCTATGGAAAAACTGGAGCCGGAGATCCCCGCTTACGTTCTGCCCACCCAGTGCTATGGCAAGGCCAACGAGCACTGGCATTTCCCAGGCACCATCACCCTCTCAGCCCAAACCCTGATGGCCCTGCTAGCCGAAGTGGCTGAAAGCATTTACCGGGCTGGATTTCGCAAGCTGGTGTTCCTCAACTCCCACGGTGGCCAACCTGAGGTGCTGCAGATTGTGGCCCGCGACCTGCACCAGAAGTACGAAGACTTCCTCCTTTTCCCCATCTCCGTCTGGCGCGTTCCCCACCAAGGCCAGGAGCTGATGACCCCGAAAGAACGGGAACTGGGCATCCATGCCGGCGACGGCGAGACCAGCATGCTGATGTACCTGTTGCCCGAGACGGTACGAACTGACCGCTTGGTCTGCGAGTACCCTCAGGATCTGCCGGAAGACAGCCTGATTAGCCTGGAAGGGCGGATCTCTTTTGCCTGGACAACTCGCGACCTCAGCCGGAGTGGTGTCCTGGGGGATGCCACGGCCGCCACGCCGGAAAAAGGCAAACTTTTGGTGGAGTCCATGGCCGATGGCTGGGTGCGGCTGATCCGGGATCTGTACAAGTTCCAACAGCCCCAGGCTTGGCGCAAAGACCCGCTGCCAAGGTAGGGATCCCGGCAGATGTCTTTACCTTGTGAGGCTTCTGGCCAGCCCAGCCTGCTTCTCAGGAGCGGAAGCAGCGACTTTGCCAGGACGGGTGATAGGCTTGAGGGAAAGTTCCCCTACCCTGTGAGGGGAGAGCAATGGTTCTTTCCTCAAAGCCAGCCACCCCTCCCATCCTCGAGCGGCACGACGCCACTTGGCAGGACTACCTGACCATTGGCAACCATCCCACCTTGGACTGGCAGAAGATTTCTTTTTACCAGGGCTGGTTGTGGGTCAACATGGGCAAGGAAGGGCCAGAGCACGCCTCCGTCAGCGATTTCATCACCATCATTTTTGGGTTTTGGGCCTTTCTCCACCCGGATGTGCCCCTGCAGTCCTACGGTCGCTGTCTGATTGAGTACCCAGAAACCCATGCCTGCGCCCCTGACTTAGTGCTCTACAAAGGGGAGAACATCCCCAGGTACCAAGCTGGCGAGCCGCGGCGGATTGATTTGCGTTTCCAAAGACCCCCTGACCTGGTGGGCGAGATTGCCGACACTACCCTTGCTCTCGACCTGGACGAGCAGAAGCAGCTTTATGCCAGCCTGGGCATTCCTGAGTACTGGGTCATCGATGTCAAGGGGCGGCGCGTTTTTGCCTTTGCCCTGGCCGAGGATGGACGCTATCGGGCCATTGCCCAGTCGCAGGTGCTGGCGGGCCTGCCGATAGCCCTGCTTGAGCAAGCTCTGGAACGCCTGGCCAGCCAGACCAACACTGCTGCCGCCAACTGGCTCCTGCAACAGCTCCAACGCCAGGCTTAAAGCTATCAGGGCGTTTGGGCCCGCTTGATGATGAGATGGCGGTTTTTGTCCACCGCGATCCAGCCCTGCTGGCGGAAACGGTTCAAAAGACGGGTGATGGTGACGCGGGTAGTGCCGATGGCATTGGCCAAGTCTTGGTGGGTAAGGCGCACCTGCAGGCGCACCCCTGTCGCAATTGGGGATCCCAACTCCACCGCCAATAGGGAGAGCAACTGGCGCAGCCGATCCTCCACCCGCCGCCGCCCGGCTAGGGCCAGCAGCGCTTCGGTTTGGCGCAGCCGCCGCACCAACTGCTTGAGCAGCCCCTGGCTCAGGGTTTCTGAGGCTTCCACCTCGGCTGCCGACAGCCGCAGCACGTCAACCGCCGTCAATGCCTTAGCTTGGTAGGGATCCAACATCGTCAGCGGGGATCCCAGCGGCATGGAGGGGCCGGCAAATCCCAACAGCGCCTCGCCACCATTGGGATAAAGAGTAGTCAATTGCACCACGCCTCGGCAGACAATCACCCACTCCTCGGGAAACAGGGGAATGACCTGTCCGGGAGCGTAGGGCGAGAGGCTGCGGCCTCGGTAGAGGTCTTCTAGCAATTGCCGCTCCCCTACAGGTAGACTGGCTGCAGAATAGCTGGACATGGCTTCAGGCATAGGCTGGCTCCGCTAGGGCAAACTGGGCACACTGGTCGTTGGGCTTCCCCCTGCCAATAACAGCATGGAGTTGGGGTCGAGGATAAGTGTTCCCGACAACACCTTATCGCTTGCCTCTTCGACGGAAGTAAAGGAGAGGTTATGCTTGGGTTAAGTCTTGCCACACAGAGGGCAGAACTAGGAGCGACGACGATCCGGTAGGATAGAAGTGCCAAGCTCAACCCTTCAGGAGACCTGCCGTGACGCTGATGGTTCGCGTGATCACCCCCGACCGCATCGTTTGGGATGCCCCTGCTGAGGAAGTGATCCTCCCTGCCACCTCAGGTCAGTTGGGCATCCTCACCAACCATGCCCCTCTCTTGACGGCCATCGGCAACGGTGTGATGCGGGTCAAAGCTGCCGGCAAGTGGTCGGCCATTGCCGTGATGGGTGGATTTGCGGAAGTGGAAAATAACGAGGTAACCGTTCTGGTTAACCGCGCCGAGCGGGGAGAAAAAGTGGACAAGGCCGCAGCTCAGGCCCTCTTGGACGAAGCGAGCAAAGTTTTGAATACCAGCAGCGACAAGCAGGAGCGTTTGCAGGCCAAGTTGGATCAACAGCGAGCCAGAGCTCTGCTGCAAGCGGCGGAGATGGGCAGCAAGAGCTAAGGGATCCCTGCTTCTCTGAGCAGGAGCCGACTCGGTCTCGGCAGGGGATCCTGATGGCGGCTTGGTTTACTCCGGTGGTGGTATGTTCAGTCCTACAGTTGCCGTTCGCGTCAGCGGGACGGAGTCCTTTAGCGCGTCGGCCAGCTTGAAGATTGGCCAGGTGGCAGCAGCGGCGGGCTTACCGGTGCGCACGGTGCGCTACTACGAGTCGCTGGGCCTGCTGAAGCCAACGGTGCAGCGGTCGGAGTCCAGCTATCGCCTCTTCCATCCGGCAGTGCTGGGACGGCTGGCTTTCATTCGCCGCTGCCAAAGCCTGGGGCTAAGCCTGGAAGAAATTGGCCAGATCCTGCAGGTGTACGACCAGGGGGAACAGCCCTGCCCGGAGATCCGCCAACACCTGCAGGAGAAGCTGCGTCAGATCGAAGAGCGGATGGCGGAGTTGCAAGCTCTAAAAGGCCAAATTGAAAGCCTCCTCTCCGATTGGCGGATCCCAGCGGGATCTCCAGCCGAGGATGACGTGATCTGCCCGATTTTACAAAAGCCAGAGGCCGGCGGTGACAAGGTCGGCAGCCGCTACTCCACAGTTACCGACTTGGCCAGGTTGCGGGGTTGATCCACATCGGCCCCGCGGCGCAGCGCCATGGCGTAGGCAAACAACTGCAGGGGGATGACATTTAAAACTGCCGACAACAGGGGTGTGGTGCTGGGCACCTCGATGACGTGGTCGGCCCTCTCCCGCACCTGGGTATCTTCTGGGTTGATCAGGGCAATCACCCGCCCTCCCCGCGCCTGTACCTGTTCGATGTTGGAGAGCATCTTCTCGTAGACGGGATCGCGGGTGGCAATACACACCACCGGCATGCGCTCGTCGATGAGGGCGATGGGGCCGTGCTTCATCTCCCCTGCCGGGTAGCCCTCCGCGTGGATGTAGCTGACCTCTTTCATTTTCAGGGCCCCCTCCAGGGCTATGGGGGCGTTGACCCAGCGGCCCAGGTAGAGCATGTCGGCGACGTGGTGGTACTGTTCCGCCAACTGGTCGTAGAGGGCGGCATCTTTCAGGAGCAGGCTGATCTTGCCCGGCAGCTCGATCAAAGCTTGCAGGTGGGATCGGATCTGGGTCGGGCTGAGGATCCCTTTGGCCTGGGCCAGTTGCAGGGCCAGCAGGTATCCTGCCACCAGCATGCCGGTAAATACCTTGGTGGAAGCGACGGCGATCTCCGGCCCGGCGTGAATGTAGAGAACTCCGGCATCCGCCAGGCGCGTGGCTTGGGATCCAATGGCGTTGACGATGGCCAGGGTGGGGATCCCTTGGGCGCGGGCCTCGCTCATGGCCGCCAGCGTATCGACGGTCTCGCCCGACTGGGTGAGGGCCACAAGCAGGCTGTGGGGGCGCAGCACTGGCTGGCGGTAGCGAAACTCGGAAGCATAGTCCACCTGCACCGGGATGCGGGCCAGGCTCTCGATAAAGTACTTGAGCACCAGGCAGGCGTGCCAGGCGGTGCCGCAGGCCACGGCATGAATCTGCTCCGTCTGGGCCAGTTGCGCCTCTGTTAGCGCCAGCTCCTCTAGAGTCACCCGCCCCTCTTCCAGATCCACCCGCCCCCGCAGCGTATCGGTGGTGGTGCGCGGCTGCTCATAGATCTCCTTTTGCATGAAGTGCTTGTAGCCGCCCTTGGCCGCCGAGACGGGATCCCAGGCCACCGTGAGGGGGGTTTTGCGCAGCTCCTCGCCGCTGATGCGCAGGTAGCGCACGCTGGAGTCGGTGAGGATGGCCATCTCCCCATCTTCCAGAAACACCACCCTGCGGGTGTGGCGGACAATGGCGGGCAGATCCGAGGCAACGAAGTTCTCCCCCTCCCCTTCGCCGACGACCACAGCGCCGGCGTTGCCCAGGCGGGCGGCAATCAACCGATCCGGCGCCTCCCGATCCAAAGCCACCACGGCATTTCCCCCCCGCAGTTGCCCCATGACTTTGCCAAAGGCCGTCTCGAAGCAGCCCAGCTCCTCGGTGTAGAGGCCCAGCAGTTGGGCGATCACCTCGGTATCGGTTTGGGAGCGAAAGCCAACCCCTCGCCGCAGCAGCTCTTCCTTCAGCTCCAGGTAGTTCTCCACAATGCCGTTTTGGATGACCACGATGCGCCCGCGCGCGTCGCAGTGGGGGTGGGCATTTTCTTCGCTAACACCGCCGTGGGTGGCCCAGCGGGTGTGGCCAATCCCCACCTTGGCCGTGGGCATGTTGGCGGTAAGTTTCACCAGCAGGTTGTGCAGCTTGCCGGTGGCCCGCACGATCCTCAAGCCCTCTTCTGGATCCACCGTGGCAATGCCGGCGGAATCATAGCCCCGATATTCCAAGGTGCGCAGGCCCTCCAAGAGGATAGGAGCCGCCCACTGAAAGCCCACATAGCCGACAATGCCGCACATTCCTCACACCTCAACCTCAGCCACGCCAGCGGTGCAAAGCACCCTATCCGCAAAGCCTACCCCAGCTTCCGGATCCCTTCAATGGCTTTTGCCGCCGCTGCGGGAGCAGACCTCGGCAGGGATCCTGGCTTCCTCCTAGGGAACGGGCTGCTGCTCCTCAAGGGCCAGGGCAAAAGAAACGGGCGCAAAACGGAAGCGATACTCTTGGGCTGCAGCAGGCTGGATCCCGTCTTCTGTTCGCGTAAGCGGGCCGGAGGCCTTAGGGGCGCTGGAGACCAAGTTGCTCAGCCCCAGCACCAGCTCTCGCAGGCCGCGGCGAAACTGGGGATCCCCCGTCAGCTCGTCGATATCGGCGGTGATCTTTTGCGCATTCTGGAAGGTGATGCGGGCCGAGTCCAGGGTTTGGCGCAAGGTCGCCAGGGTGCCCGGATCGTTGAGGTTGGCGGCAAGCTGCCGCAGATCTTCGGTAGCTTGGGACACGTTCTCCGCCGCCGCTCGCACCTCGGCCAGGATCTGGCGCACATCCGCCTGCAGTTGCGGATCCGTCAGCAGCGGGCGAACCGCGCTCGACATGGCTTGCAGATCGGCGCTCACCTGCTGGATATTTTCCAGGGCGGCACGGAGAGAGGTGCGGTTCTGTTCCACCAGAAGGGTGAACTGATCGGCAGCCGCTTGAAAACTGCGGGCCGTTCCTCTCACAGCCCCAGCCGCGTCTTGGATAGCCGTGGCAGCCGAGGTAAATTGCGACAAGTCCAGATCTTCCGTGCGCAGGGCTGCCACCTGCTTTTCCACGGTTTCGGAGAGATCGGCCACGCTGTTGGCGACGCGGGTGATCCCTTCTAGGGTGGCGTTGAGGGTAGCGAAGAACTCGTCGTTGTTGATGCGCGTTACCAGCCGATCCACCTGAACCAGCAACTGGCCGAAGTCCACGCCCGGCGTGCCCTCCACCCTATCCCCATCGCAGATGATTTGGCTGCGGTCGCAATCGGCTGCCAGCGGGGATCCCGCTGCCGGGGCATCGCGTCGGGGCAGGATATCCATCACCGTCTCCCCCACCAACCCCGTCTGGGTGGTTACAAACAGGGCGTCGCGGGGGATGGCCAGCGGCTGGTCGATGGCCACCTGCACCTCCACTCGGGCCGCCTGGGGCAAAATCCGCTCCACCCGGCCCACGCCTACCCCCCGCAGCCGCACGCTGGAGCCTTCCGCCAGGCCAGATACGTTGGGATAGGTGACGGTAAACTGGAAGCCGCGGCTGCCGAAGCGCAGGTTGTAGATCCACAAGAACAGCCCGGCAAAGCCCAGCACCCCTGCCAGGATCAACAGGCCCACCGCCCCTTCTCGGATTGCTCGCGAACGCATTACACCTGCCCTGCCACTTGAATCGGCCCTTCTACGCTACCGCTGAAAAATTGCCGCACAAAGGGGTTATCGCACGTTTCGATCTGCTGCACGGATCCCTCCCACTGCACCCGCCCTTGGGCCAAGAGCACGATGCGGTCGGTGGCACGGTAGATGGTGCTGTGCTGGTGGGTCACCACAATGTAGCTCTCGCAAGCTTTTTTCACCTGCTGCAGATCCCGGATGAGGTCTTCAATCACTGTGGAAGCAATGGGATCCAGGCCCGCCGTGGGCTCGTCGTAGAGCAGCAGTTGCGGCTCGTCCTGGGGCAGAGAAGGATCCTCCATAATAGCGCGGGCGAAGCTGGCCCGTTTGCGCATCCCCCCCGAGAGCTCCTCCGGCAGGCTGTTCTCCTTACCCGCCAGCCCCACTGCTTCCAGCTTGGCTGCCACCAGCTCCCGAATGCGTGCCCGCGGCAGCCGCGAGTGCTCGTAGAGCAAAAACCCGACGTTTTCCTCCACCGTCAGGGAGTCGAAGAGGGCCGCCTGCTGGAATACCATGCCTACCCGCAAGGGGGGAGTGCAGTGGCCGGCCTGAATTTCCGGCAGGGGGATGCCGCACCAGAGCACTTCGCCAGCGTCGGGCTCTGTCAGGCCAGCGATGATGCGCAACAGAGTTGATTTGCCAGTGCCGGAAGGCCCCACTAGCCCCAGAGCGTCGCCCCGATGTACCTTTAGATCGACTTGGTCAAGCACCAGCGTGGTTCCAAAGCGCTTGGAAACCTGCCGTAGCTCCACCAAGGGCACGGGATCTCCCTTCCCCGCTCCAGACTGGGGTTGGGGACTCTCCGCCGGCGGCTGCTGTTGGCCGTTCATGCTGGTGCCAATGTCCTTTCTGAAGCACTTCGCCCAACACTTCCAGCAGAACTGCAAGATCAGGGTGCCTCCCTCCCGTGGCTTGCGTTCCATTGCTAGTTTAAGAGCCGTCGCACTACGCGAACAACTTGCTGCTGTTGCCTCCAGCAGCCAAGGCTACGGAGCACCTGCCAGCCTTCGTCTCTTAGCCACCAGACCTCCCAGGTCCAGGGATCCGGAACAAGCTGTCCGTGAGGCCCCTTAGTCCGGCTGTAGCTCGGGAGCAGGCTCGGCCTCAGGCAGGGGGGCTAGGCTGGCAGGGATCCCTTCGGTCGGGTGCAACTCTCTGAGATCGGCCAGGGTCGGCTGCGGCTGTTCATCGGCTGCCGCGCAGGAGCTTGTACGCTGCGAAAAGCCCCAGACAAACAAAGGCAGCACAGCCACCACCATCCCCCATTCCGGGAGCTCAACTTGGGGGAAAAACACCTCCAGCAGCATGAGGCTTCCCACCAGGGCGATGATGGCAAAGGCAGCATCTTCTAGGCGGGAAAACTCATCCAGCCAGCGCAAAAACAAAGAGGCCATGTAGCGCATCAAGGTGATGCCGAGAATGCCGCCGAGGATGATCACCCAAGCCTTGCGGGAGACGCCCACCGAAGCGGCGATGCTGTCGAAAGAAAAGACTAGATCCGTTAGCTCTACCATCACCAGGGTTTGCCAAAAATTAGCCTGGCGGGTGATGTCTTGCTCGGATCCTTCTTCTTCCCCGCAAAAATGCTGCCAGGCCAGCCAGAGCAGGTAACAGGCCCCGAGAAACTGAGCGGGCGGATACTCCACCAGCCAAACCGCTGCAAACACAATGGCGATGCGAAAACTGTAGGCACCGATAATGCCCCAGCGCAAAGCGCGATTTTGTTGCTGAGGAGTGGGCAAATGCTTGACCAAAGCCGCCAGGGCAACGGCGTTATCGGCGGAGAGGGCCGCTTCCAAAAACACCAGAGCCACCACCAAAAAGAGATCTGTCCAAGTGAAGGACTGAATTATCCCTTGAACAAAAGCCACAGTGGTATCTATTGCCTCAATTGACATAGCAGCAAGCTTCACGTACGCCGGTCAAAAAAAATCGTTCGTTCGGTGCAGCCAACTCCAGACCGCTATCCCAGATCTATCGACAACTCCTTCCAGGAGATTTTTAGGGTCGTTGTCGTTGAGGAAGCGCCCCAAAGACACCTGACAAAAGATACCTGGAGAAGGGATCCATCCCTCAATTCTTGGCAACAACCTCCCAGCGGAGAAATCCAAAACCCCAGCATGGCCCGAGTATAGCTTGTCCGGCTCAGGATCGTTTTACATTTCTTAATCTTCTCCTCCCTCAGGGGGGGCAGGCGAAGGCAATCGCGCCGCCAGCCGTTGTCCACAGCGTAGAATCTGGCCTGCCAAAATGGCCGCCCCAAAGCCATTGTCGATGTTCACCACTCCCACCCCCGCTGCACAAGAGTTAAGCATGGTCAGCAGGGCAGCCAAACCTTGGAAGCTGGCCCCGTAGCCGATGCTGGTGGGCACGGCGATTACCGGACAGTCCGCCAGGCCGGCTACCACGCTGGCCAAGGCCCCTTCCATGCCCGCCACCACAATCAGCACATCGGCTTCCAGGGCGGCGCGGTGGTGCAACAGGCGATGGATCCCGGCTACCCCCACATCCCAAAGGCGCTTGACCGCAAA
>NZ_JANSJN010000013.1:26133-36706 GCF_047462555.1 Synechococcus sp. B60.1 | reverse complement strand
CGGATAGAGGTCTGACCTGCCTGATAAGCTGCTACAACTCTTTGCCGTAGATCCAAAGAATGGGTTGGCCTCTCTTCCTCCCTCTTAAAACCTGTACCCCATTTTAAATTAACAGGCTGTAGGTCGGAAATATCTTGGAGCAATCGCAGTCCCACTCAAGAGATCTCGCGAAGGTGGCGGCGGCGCTCCTCGTATTCGTCGCGGGTAATCAAGCCCTGCTTCAACTGGAGCTCCAACTGCTGCTCGGGATCCCGGACTTCCCGACCTTTCGCGCTGCTCCAGTCCAGCTCGATGAGATCCCGATTGAAGCGAAAATCGAAGTCCTCATTGGTCATGGTAAGCAACCACAGCCCTTCCAGCAGGCAGAGCGCTCGTAGCCCATAGCTGAGGATCTGCAGGGGAATAGAGGGAACCAACACCATCAGCCCCACCAGCAAGTACACCCAGCCCCAGCGCTTGTGGCCCATGTAGAAGCGCTGCAGTCCCGGGATCAGCACCCCCAGCACTGCCAGCCAGCCGGCTGCCTCGCGGACCAAGCGCTGACGTTTTTGAAGAGGGGTATCCGAGCCCTCGCTCCCAGCCATACATACCCTGCCCCACCTACACGTGCCACCAGGCTAGCGCAGTTTCCAAGGGCTTGGCAGAGGGGGAGGGAACACCAGCGCCTGCCGCGTATACTTGATGGGGGCAGATCGGAGGGCAAAGATGGCAGAGCGGGAGCTGGCCGTAGCAATCTTGGCAGCGGGCAAGGGCACCCGTATGCGGTCGCAATTGCCCAAGGTGCTGCACAAGCTGGGATCCCTGTCTTTGATCGAGCGGCTGCTGCGCACGGTGCTGACCTTAAAGCCCCAGCGCTGTTTGGTGATCGTGGGTTACGGGCAGGAGCAGGTGCGACAGACCCTGCGGGAGTACCCGGTTGAATTTGTGGAGCAGGCCCAGCAACTGGGCACCGGACACGCGGTGCAGCAACTGTTGCCCGTCCTCGGCGACTTTCAAGGGGATCTGCTGGTGGTCAACGGGGATGTGCCTCTGTTGCGGGTGGAAACCCTGCAGGCGCTGGTGGAACGCCACCGCCAAGTCCAGCCGGATGTGACCTTGCTCTCGGCCCAGGTGGCGGATCCCTATGGCTATGGGCGGGTGTTTTGCGATGCCCAGCAGCGGATCCTGGAGCTGGTGGAAGAGCGGGACTGCACCCCGGCCCAACGGCAAAATCGCCGCATCAACAGCGGCGTCTACTGTTTCCATTGGCCGGCCCTGGCCCGGGTGCTGCCCCGTTTGGAGCGGAACAACGCCCAGCAGGAGTACTATCTCACCGACGCGGTTAAACTACTGGAGAAAGCCATTGCCCTAGACGCTGAGGATCCTCAGGAAATCGTTGGCATCAACGACCGCCGCCAACTGGCCCAAGCCCACCAGATTTTGCAGGATCGCCTTAAGGAAGCTTGGATGGAAGCCGGGGTCACCTTTGTGGATCCCGACAGCGTCAGCCTGGAAGAGACGGTGGAATTGGCCCCCGATGTGGTGATCGAAGCCCAAACCCACCTGCGCGGGAGGTGCCGCATCGGGCCGCGCACCCGCCTGGGGCCGGGCAGTTGGATCGACTCCAGCACCATCGGCTCCGATTGCCACATCCTCTACTCGGTGGTCAGCCACAGCCAGATCGGCAACCATGTCTGGATAGGGCCCTATGCCCATATCCGCCCCAATAGCTGCATTGGCGACGGCTGCCGCATTGGCAACTTTGTGGAAGTTAAAAACACTCAGATTGGCTCCCACACCAACGCCGCCCACCTGGCCTACCTAGGTGACGCCAAGCTGGGATCCCAGGTCAACATCGGCGCCGGCACGATCATCGCCAACTACGACGGCCAGCAGAAGCACTTCACAGAAATCGGCGATCGCAGCAAGACCGGCGCCAACTCGGTGCTGGTGGCCCCCCTCAAGGTGGGATCCGATGTCACCATTGCCGCCGGCTCCACCATCCCTGCCCGCTACCCTGTACCCGACGACTGCCTGGTGATTGCCCGTGCCTACCCGGTGGTCAAGCCCGGCTGGCGACCGGGGAGCGCTGCTGCTGCTGGCTGCCAACAGCCTCTACCCACGGGATCCCTCAAGATCTACCCCCTACGCCTGCTGCCCGGCCAAGACCTCAAGCAGGAGCTGGAGCGCTTTGCCCGCCAACAACCCCTGCAGGCAGCCTTTGTCCTCAGTGCTGTTGGCAGCCTCAGCCAAGCCACCCTGCGTCTAGCCGACCAAACGGAGGATTACTTGTTGGCCGAGCGCCTGGAGATCCTGGCCTTGAGCGGATCCCTGTGCCCGGACGGCGTCCATCTCCATCTGGCTGTTGCCGATGCCCAAGGCCGAACTTGGGGAGGGCACCTGCGCCCTGGCTGCCTCATCTACACCACCGCCGAGATTGTCCTTGCCGACAGCCTGGAGTACCGCTTCTCCCGTCAGCCGGATCCGGCCACCGGCTACTTGGAGCTGCACATCCAAAAGGTAGCAGAAGCAACCCCGCCCTCTCCCCAGAGGGCAGATGAGACAGCGGCGGGGATCCCTTCTTGCCCGCCGTGAACCGCGAGCGGCTGTAGATAGACGGTATAATGGCCAACATCTAGCATTGAGTCATCAGCACCTCATTTGGCAATTAAGGGTTGCTGGATAAACTCGGCGATTGGGGGTACCCGGCTATGCCCCGAGTGACCACTGCAGATGAGCTGCTGGCAAACTATGCCGCCGGCGAGCGCAACTTTCAAGAATCCAACCTGGTGGGTGTGGACTTGGTGCGTGCCACCCTGCAGGGGGTGAATCTGAGAGGGGCCAACCTCTCCTTTGGCAAGCTGAGCGGGGTTAACTTGCAGGAGGCGGATCTGCGTGGAGCCGATCTCAGCTCCGCCAACCTGATGGGGGCCAACCTGCGCGGTGCCAACCTTTGGGAAGCCAACCTCATTGGCGCCGATCTCAGCTTTGCCGATTTGCGGGAAGCCAACTTGCACGGGGCCTACCTGTGGGAAGCCAAGCTAACCCGTGCCCAACTGCAGGGATCCGATCTGAGCGGGGCAAAAATAGGCGGAGCGGTGCTGATTGGTGCCGACCTAAGCGGCGCCATCCTGCCCGATGGCACAGTGCAGCCCTGGCCTGCGCCGTCGGCCAGCAAGGCAGAATAGAACTGTTGCGACGGGATCCCTCATGCTGCTGCTGTTCCACTTGGCCTTGACACTGCTGTTGGCTTTGGGAGTGGCAGTCCTGGCCGGACAAAACCCCACCCCTCTGACCGTCTATTTTCTAATGTGGCGCTCGGTGGAGCTCCCCTTGGGGTTTCTCATCGCCGCGGCCATCGGCCTGGGTTTGTTGACGGCGGGGCTAGGCTCTTTGCTTTGGCCGGGGCGCAGCTTCTCCCTGACTGCCCGTCAGCTCCAGGAACGGCTGCAGCAACTGGAAAGGCAAGATCAGCCGCCTCCTGAGAGCGCAATCTCTCGGTAGCTGCCCTGGCTCTTGTGGATCGAGTCTGGGATCCCTTCGGATTTTTGGGGGCTGCCCTGCCGCCGGGGTGACCTACGCACTCAAGACAGGGCGTAAGCTGAGAGAGGATCCCTTTGCTGTTAGCGGTGCACAGACCAAGTGACAACCATGCCTCATTCCCAACCCTCTTCTCCGGCTAGCTCCCCCCAGGATCCGCGTGCCCTGCGCAAGGCTCTGCGCAGCTCCAGCACCTACTTTGCCAAAGGGTTTGAAGAGCACAAGGATCAAGCGCAACGGGAGCTGCAAACCACCTACAAAAGCTCGCTGGTGGAGCAGATCCGCGCCCAGTCCTACTGCTATCGGCAGGGGGATATCACCATCCATCTGGCCAAGGCGTTTGGCTTCTGCTGGGGTGTGGAGCGGGCGGTGGAATATGCCTACGAAGCGCGGCGCCGCTTTCCGGATCGGCAGATCTGGATCACCAACGAGATCATCCACAACCCTCTGGTCAACCGCCACCTACAGGAGATGGGGATCCGCTTTGTGGAGAAAGGCCCGGATGGCAAGAAGGACTTCTCCCAGATCCGGCCCGAGGACGTGGTGATCTGGCCTGCCTTTGGGGCCAGCGTATCGGAGATGGAGTTTTTCCGGTCGCAGGGCAACGAGATCGTCGATACCACCTGCCCCTGGGTGTCCCGCGTCTGGAACCAGGTGGATAAGCACCGCGCCGCCCAATTCACCTCTGTCATCCACGGCAAGTACAACCACGAAGAAACCGTAGCCACCAGCTCTTTTGCCGAGAAATATCTGGTGGTGCTGAACCTGGAAGAAGCGCAATGGGTCGCCCGCTACATTTTGGAAGGCGGAGATGCGGCAGAATTTCGGCGGCGCTTCGGCAAGGCCACGTCTCCCGGCTTCGATCCGGATCGGGATCTGGAGCGGATTGGCATTGCCAACCAAACCACGATGCTGGAGGGGGAAACGCGCGCCATTGCCAAGCTGTTTGAGACCACGATGCTGCGCAAATATGGCCCCCAGGAGCTGGATAACCACTTCATGAGCTTCAACACCATCTGCAACGCCACCCAAGAACGGCAGGATGCCATGTTTGAGCTGCTGGAGCGGCCCTTGGACGTGGTGGTGGTAATCGGCGGGTTCAATTCCTCCAATACCACTCACCTGCAGGAAATTGCCCTGGCCAAGGGGCTGCCCTCTTTCCACATCGATGGCCCCGACTGCATCCAGCCCCCCAACTGCATCCGCCACAAGCCCCTCCACCAAGACCCAATTGTTACCGAGGGTTGGTTGCCCGATGGGCCGGTGCAGATCGGCATCACCTCCGGTGCCTCTACCCCAGACCGGGTGGTAGAAGAGGTGATTCTGCGCATCTTTGCCCTGCGTGAACAGCAGCAGATCCCTGCCTGATGGATTGCCAGGACAAGGCTGGGATCCGCTTCCTCTCCCTCCTAGGGCCACTTGGGCGTGCTCACCACACTTTTCCAGGTTTATCTCCCCCTCTTGGGCTGGACACTGCTGGGGTTTCTCCTGCAAAGGAGGCTGCCCCCTACTTGGAGCCGCTGGCTGTCTCCGCATGCGCTGGGCCGCTTCATGTTTTGGGTAGGGGTGCCCCTGGGCACAATTGGATTTATGCGGGGGGTAGATCTCTCCGGCCAGATCTGGGTGGCCCCGTTGGTCTGCTGGCTGGCAACCGGGCTAGGATTTGCCCTGGCCAACGCCTGGCTAAGATGGCAACACCACGCCTGGCAGGGGAACAAAGATGGGGATCCCTGGCTTTGGAGCAGGGGGCGGCGCGGCAGCTTCTATCTGACAGCCACCCTGGGAAATACGGGTTATTTGGGTTACCCCATCTGCTTGGCGGTGGCCGGGAGCGCCTACTTTGGCTGGGCCCTGTTTTACGACCTGTTGGGCACGCTCTTTACGGCCTACGGGCTGGGGGTTTGGGTGGCCAGCCACCACAGCCCCTCCCACCCTCCTCCCTGGCAGGCAGCGACTCGACTGCTGAGCAGCCCCACCCTGTGGGCCTTCTTTGTCGGCCTAGCTCTAGCTCGCCAACCCCTGCCGGGGTGGCTCTCTCAAGGATTGGTTGCCTTCGCCTGGAGCACGATTCCCCTCAGCCTGCTGCTCCTCGGGATCCGACTGGCCCAAGTAAAACGCTGGGGATCCTTTCGCCCTGCCGCTGTGGCTCTCCTCATCAAAATTGTGATTGTCCCTCTCTTGGTTGGCCTGGGGTTAACCTTGACTCCCTATCCCCCCTTGGCCAAGCTGGTGCTAACTTCGCAGGCTGGCATGCCCCCTGCTATTGCCACCCTGGTGCTCACGGAAGAATACGACTTGGATCGGGAGCTTACTGTAACGGCCCTGGCCGTAGGCTACTTGGCAGCTTTGTTTACCCTGCCCCTTTGGCTGGGGTTATGGGGATCCTAGTAGGCCAGGTGAGAAAGGGTTTGCTCGAGGTAGCAATGTACCAAACGATCCAGCTCAGACTCCTGGCTGGGCAGTTCCCGTCCTTGGAGCCATCCTCGGAAGCCCGAGCTTTCCACAATGGCCTGGCGCAACGGCTTCCAAACTGCTTGGGCGCGCCGTTCTGTATCGGGGCTGAGAGCAGGACTGGTCATGATTTCTGAGGAGGAAGCTGAGAGCAGACTGAACTCAGAATAGCCCGGATCCCCGTTGGCTTTGGCTTCCTAGGATACAAATCTGCCTATCTCTCTCCCCTCTCCCTGAGGAAGAGGGGCTGAAGGCAAGGCCAAGAAGCCCAGGGATCCCTAAACGAACAATTGGCTGCGCTGCTGGATGCGCAGGGTTGGTCCCAAGGCATTGAGGAGGGCAACGCCATAGCTGCGGGCAACGATGCGGCTATCCAAAATCGCCACCCAGCGGGTGGGCAAGCCGGAGGCTTCATCTGCTTCTGCGCCTTGTCGCAGAGGGGCGACAGCCCGCTGCAATTGGCTGGCCGCCACTGGCAAGAGGTATTGGCGGAACCAGTCCTGCTGGGTGCGCTGCAGATACTGCACCCGTCCGGCCACTCTTGGATCCTCCATCGAGGGAAAAGGCAGAGTGGCAATCGCCAGCAGCTCTGGACAGGGTAGGCTGGCCTTGTGCTGCAACCAGTAGGGCCAGTCGCAGACCAAAATGCCCTTTTCTCCGGGAAATAGGCTGTTTACCCGTACCCGCGAGCCAAATTCGGCAGCCAAAGCAGCCCCCACCTGTACCTGCAGAGGTTGATCCGACACCAGCACCACCACAAAGCCCTGCACCTGCGGGATCAGGCTCCTTAGCTCCTGCAACAGGTGCTCCCGGAAGAGGGGGCTGTTGGGCAAGGGCAGCCGCGGCAAGTAGAGGGAAAGGCTCGGCAAAGGCTCCCCGCCGGAACGGATCCAATCCTCGCCTGAGCTGAAGCGCAAGGGTGTCAGATCTGGCAAGCCCAGGCGCCAACGATAGGCCTCCGCCTGCCGATCCAGATCCAGGGCCTCGCCGATGATCACCACCGGCTGAGTGGCCCAGATGGGCGCCAGCCACTCGTGTAGAGCTGCCGGGCTGTGGTGAAGGGTGAGGCGACCAGTCTCGCGGTCAGTTTCTGCCCACCAAACCCAGCGGGAGGTGGGATCCCCCTCGGCGCTAAGCCTGCAGCGGATTTGATCCCAAGGATCTGGCAGCCAGCCGGCGTAGCCTACCACCAGAGACAGCGCTGCCTCCAGGTGAACCTGTTCATCCGCCTGGAGCAGGCAGCGGGAAAGCGGTCGCCGCAAAAGCTGCAGGGCCAAATTTACCTGGGCCTGGGAAAGCCGCTCCGCCTCGGCAGGGAAGATCTGCCGGAGCTGCTGCCAGTGACTGGCTTCCAGGGTGACCGTCAGCGCCTGGTAGGCCCAATCTTCCAGGTCTTCGGCTCCGTCTAGGATCAGAGGGATCCCGGTCGGTACCTCGGCTCCCCTTAGGCGAGCCCGCAGCCAATCCAGGGGATCTACCAACAGCAGCCCCTGAAAATCGGGATCTGGCCAACGGTCTTTTTGCAGGACGGGCTTGTGCAACTGCAGGGTCTGCCGGAGCCAAGGGATCTCTTCTCCCAAGATTTGCGCCTGCACGGGCACCGTGGCACAGAGCAACGTGGCATGCGGCCACATCAAGGCTGGCAGCAGATAGCTGAGGCGGTGCTGGCCCCCAGCAGGCACTTGGATCAAGGTGCTGCGACCCAACCGCAATCCCCGGGCCACCATGCGGGCCATCGTCAACTGATGGGGCCACACGGCTTCGGGAGACTGCCGCAAAAGCTGTCGCAACTGTTGGTGAACCTCAACCTCGATCACAGTCAGTACACCAAGGATCTGCCACAGACGCTAGGGTAAACTAGCCTATTCTAGGGTAGGGAAGAAAACCAAAGAGCACCCCTGGGGTGAGCGATGTCTGTTATTTCTGCTGTTCACACCACCTTGACCACGCAAGAGCAAGCCGCCGCGCAGAGGGGATCCCTGCTTTTGGATCGCTCTGAATGGGGTCGCCTGCGCCTGCAGGGATCCCCCGGCTTGGACTATTTGCACAGCCAGAGTACCCAGAATCTTAAGGCCCTTGCTCCCGGCCAGGGGGCGGATACGGTTTTCGTTAGCCCCGCAGCAGGGATCCTCGATCTGGCCACGGTGTATGTGGAAGAAGAGGCTTCCTGGATCTGGACTTCGCCGCAGCGGCGCAGCCTGCTGATGCAGAGCCTGGGGCGTATGTTGCCCTTTGTGCGGGGGGCCCAGCTAGCCGATGCGACTGACCAGACCTTTGCCTTTGGGCTAATTGGCCCCCAGAGCCAGGCTCTTCTGGAGAAGGTGGTGGCTGCAGAAGAGATCCCGACAAAACTGTACGAACACCGCCAGGTGGCGATTCAGGGGATCCCTGTCCATTTGGCCTGTGGCAGCGGCCTTGCCCAGCCGGGATTTACCCTCTGGGGCAACCTAGAGCACAAAGCTGCCCTTGCCGACTGCCTGCTGCAAGCTGGAGCGGAGCTGGCCTCACCTGAACTTTGGGAAGCCCTGCGCCTGGAGGCCGGTCGCCCTGCCGCCGACCGCGAGCTAACCCCCGACTACAACCCTCTGGAAGCCGGCCTGTGGCACGCCATTTCCCTCTCCAAAGGGTGTTACATTGGCCAGGAAGTCTTGGCCAAGCAGGTGACCTACCGGCGCATCCGCCAAACCTTATGGGGGATCCGCCTCCAGGGCGAGGCTCAGCCCGGTGCCGACATCGTGCGGCAAGGAGAAAAGATTGGTGTGTTGACCAGCGCTGGTTCCACCTCCCAAGGCTACTGGGGCTTGGGCTATGTGCGCACCAAGTTCGAGCCGGCTGAAGGGTGGGAGGTGGAAGTCGGTTCTGTAGCAGGGATCCTCACCCGCCCGCCCTTTTTGAGCTTTCCGCCTGTTGTTTGAGGTAGATCTCAGCTCCCTAGAGATCGAAATGGCGGCGAAAGCGGGGATCCCACCTGTCCTTTTTGCGCTGATTACAGACTTTGCACAGGGTTTGCAAGTTGCTGATGTCGTTGCTGCCGCCCTGGGCAAGGGGGACGATGTGATCAACCTGAAGCTGCACCTCTGGGGGCGATTTGCCACAACTGCGGCAGCGGAAGCCATCCCTTTGGAAGACATACTCCCGCACAGATGCTGGGATCGGGATCCTCTCACCAGGTTTTTTCTCTTTCATCCATTACTCACCTGTATTGCGAAAACTATCTAGTTCCGAGTCTTGAGATGGGCTATCGGGAACAAACTCGAGACAAACTTTAAGGGATACCTTTCCCTCAGCCCAATCCTTTCTAGGCTGCAGGATTCGGGATTTTACTCCCTCTACCAAAGCTCTAATTTCTACGTGAATCTTTTTTGAGCGAAGGTGGCTATTTGTTCGTGCAATATCTGCAAGAAGGTAATCAATAATTGCACTGTGCAAAACACTAGGAAGATAGATTTGGTCGCCAATCGCAACGGCAGTTTCTTTATCATCTGCTTTGAGAATTATCGAGTCAAGCATGTCTTGTTTCCTAGTGCTAATAGACCTGGCTAATCGGCATCCTTTCGAAGGTCATCCAGAGAAGATCCATCGCTTGCTGATCCTGGATCTTCTGGCTCAAACTCAACTATTAGCCTTACCCTAACTCTGCCATCAACCCATGGCAAGCTAGGACGTAAAAGTTTAACAGGGATCCCTCTCGCATCAGTTATTTGGTAAAAATTGACCGAGCCAGGAATGTTTTTGGCTCTAAGTTTGTCATATAAACGAGATCCAAAGTTATTATAAGCACTTTCCAAGCAAGCCCAAATAAACTCTTTTGAGTAGATCAGGCCTCCTCCTATATCAATGACGGTGTTTGGAGAAGCATCTATCTCGACAAAGCGATCCTGAGGTTGATCGTTGCTTGACACTGACCCAGCCTCCTAATGCATCCCGCTAACTTAAGCTACTCCTTGTCTGTGCGAAGGTCATCTAGAGGGGATCCATCGCTACTTTCTGAGCCCGTACGCTCTGGCTCAAACTCTACAGTGATCCGCAATCTGACCCTACCTTTCTCCCACTCCTTCTTACCCGGTACCAAGAGCTGACAGGTAAGGCCCTGATCAAACCACTTGGTTTCTTGCAGTAACTTTTCTAACTTTTCTTCAGATCCGGGAGGAATAGGAATAGGAGGAAGAAAGCTACTGGCAATACTAATCAGGTTTTCCGGTGGAAGGATCCCCGAGGATCTCAAGGCTGTAATAAACAAGCGATTGAGCTCTTCCTTTTTGGCCAAATCCTCTTGGGCAGCTTTGACCAGGCTAGCAACCTTGAAAGTTTTCTCCCCTATGGAGAGAACCCCTTCTAAGCATTGCTGCAAGGGCAGGGCCTTAGGCAACAAAACTTCACCTCCTCAAATAGTAGGGAGAAACAAACTACTTTATCTCAGATCGTCAAGTATGCTGTCCAGCTCGGGGAAAATCTTACCTAAGTCGGAGATCTCATCACTCGGCCCACTTTCGCTCGCTGGCTGCTCGGAAGAACCTGCTGAGCTGTCAGCTAATTCACCGGTCGAAGAAGGTTTCAGTAAAGAAATCGAGGGCAAAAGTTCACGACCTAGGCCCATAGCCTG
>NZ_JANSJN010000013.1:18584-26033 GCF_047462555.1 Synechococcus sp. B60.1 | reverse complement strand
TCAGCTAATTCACCGGTCGAAGAAGGTTTCAGTAAAGAAATCGAGGGCAAAAGTTCACGACCTAGGCCCATAGCCTGTAAGCATAGGTTAATCCCAGAAACGGCTTGGTTGTAGCTATCGATCTTTGCTTCTAGATCCCTTAGACGCTGTTGGTTTAAGGTAATTCTTTCTTCTGCTTCCTTTCTAAGTGTCGCTTCCATAAATTGCTTTGCTTCGGGATACTTTTGTAGAATTTCATCAGCCACTTCCTTAGCAACGGGCAAGAGCTGAGTCTTGAGGGTATTGTTGGTTTCTTGTCGGAAGTTAGAGCGTATTGTCTGGCTGACTTTGGGCTCAAAGTCAAGCTTCAGCAATTGCCGGATCCCCGGCTCCGCATCTCGAATAGCGGAAATATCGTAGGACTGAGATGTTTGCTTTAAAACTTCCCGGAACTGGTAAATGGAGAAAGTGCCCTCGTCATAGAAGCGAGGACTTTCTCTTAGATACCGATCGCACTCTTTTCGAGCGCCGCTAACTAATGCAGTGCAAACTTTTTCCTTAACCTCTAGTAGTTTTTTCTCTAGATCACCGTCGGATCCCAGTAGGCGAAACAACTGCTTGTAGTAGTCTGAACTGCGTACCCGATCAATAATCCGCCGAAAGGAGTTCTCCACAACTGTGGTGGCAGACTCGACCAGTATATCCTCTAGGTGATTTGATAGGTAGTAAAGGGCCTCAACCAGCACAGCCAAAAAGGGAGCTGTGGAGTTACGGTGGTGGATGCGGACAGCTTGGCTATAGGCACTATCTATTGAGAATGTGTCCAGAAGCTCATCCAGCCTACGCACCATCTTGGCCTGCAGCCTTCGGAAGTCATACTCAAACTCTTTATCCGTTCCGTCAATAATTTCGTTAACCATAGTTTGAATATGTTCATCGAACTCTTGACCAATCCTATTCAACTGCTGATTAATAAGCATTAACTCATGGGCAATCATGCTATCAACTTCTCTAGGCTGGCTGTCTAGGTCTCTATAAAGATCTAGGTAGGACTTTCTGAGCTCAATACACAGAGGCTGCAGGTCATCGGCAAGAGCTATAAACAACTGCGGGCGCTTTTCTTCCTTCAAATAGCGAGTAATCCCACTGAGAAATTCTTCTATGCCGCTATCTTTGATCATGTACTCAATCAAGGGCTTGCCCCACTCGCTTAGAATTCGAACGTAGTTATCGATAGGAGTCTCATAGCCGTGCACCGAAGGGCGGAAGGGGGATCCCACAAGCCTGCCTGAGGAGCTACAGTACTTGACAAATTCACTAATAAATTGAGGTGTCTGCTCTCTGCCACCTAGCTCTTTTATACTTTCTGCAAAAATGGTATCCAGACCAAACCTTGTTTCTCGAGTCGTTTCCCTGATCTGCGAGCCGTAGAAGCCAAGCAGGGCACTAGTTTTAAATAGGCGGGCTTGACGAAACTGCTGGTCAATGATGGTCTCTAATCTCTGCCTTAGCTGGGAGTTGTACCAAGTTTCATCAATGCGGTTGAACACATAAAAAACTCGATCGCGAATACTTTCGCTACTTTGGATGTGCTCAATGAGTTCTGTTTCTTCTTTAGTCAGCTCACCTGTTGTAGCACACTTGAGGACACAGACAACTGCGGAAGTGTTTGGATCGGCAATTTTTTGATAGGTGCGCTCGGCATCCGCTTTAACCGGAGCATCAATTCCAGGAGTATCGACAATAACGTTTCCGTCTTCTAATAGAGGATGATGGCAGTAGTACTCAATCTTCCGCAGAACTGCACTATTGGCACCGCGCCGCGCAAAACTGGCCGCTTCTCTTAGGTTGCCAAGGTTAAGCTGTTCCATCGAAAATACTCTGTTTTCGGTTGGGTGAATTCTGGCGCGGTTTTGCTGGAAACCTTCAATTAATAAGCGCAGCGCATCTGCCTGCTTTGCTCGTTCCGACTTACTTTTGCCGCCCTCCTGCTGAACAATGGCCTCAGCCTGCTCTTTTAGGCGATTGAGGGTGACTTCCTCTAGGTTGTTGCCGCTGGGTAGGGCTAAGCCTAAGCGAGTGCAGAAGGCAGCCATCTGTTCCTGCACCTGCCGCTCGCTGAGGAAGGTGAGTACTACCCTCTCGGCGGCAGGCTCTGCATAGGAGATGTAGCACTCTGTCCCTGTGGCGTGTCCTTCAGCGCTATAGAGAAGCTCCCTTTCTAACAAGGCGTTGATCAGCATCGACTTGCCAGCGCTAAAAGCACCGGCAAAGACAATCTCAAAAGTTGGAGAAATAGCCTTGCTCAGTGAAGCCTGAACTCGGGTTGTATCTTGCTTTGCTGAGAGCGTGGGATCCTGCTGCCAAAGGTTTAGAATCGTTTCAACATGCTCCCGTAAGTTCTCACACTGAGGCAAGAGTTGCACAGCCATCTCAGGGACCTCCGCTAGGGCTGGGGAGATTATAACGCCCTCAGCCTCGGGCGTGAGATCCCTATACTACTTTTCTTCCGACGGGGCCCTAGCTTGCTAGGGCAAAGAGGTCACTCCACTCCCGCCTGGGAACGCCGGGCTTAGCGATGATCTCGAAGATGCGGTTTTTTGCTGCCGGTTGAAATAGGCTTTCAACAGCCACTTGAGCTACCTTGAGGCGAGGGATGCTGCCCTCAAAGAGAGTGTCAGCCTGAGAGAGGACAATGCCATCCTCGTTGTCCTGGTTTTTCAGGCCCCCTGGCCGAATGATGGTGTAGGTGAGGCCGCTGTTTTGCAAGTATTCTTCGGCTCGTTTTTTCCACACCAAGATCAGCCAAAACAGGTTGAGGGGATGGAACAACTGGGACACGCATAGAGAAGAAATCAAAACAAAGTGTTGGATCCCTTGGGCTTTGGCCACATCCACTAAGTTCTTGGTGCCTTCATAATCCACTCGGTAAGGCAGAAAGGGATCCCAACTGGGCCTAGCCCCTGTAGCACAGAGCACTACCGTACATCCCTCCATGCCGGCTTCCAGGGTGGCCGGGTCCAGCACATCTCCCACCACCACTTCCGCTTCGGGGGGAAGAACCTGTGCGGCCAGCTCGCGGCTGCGCACCAGCGCCCGTACCGGGATGCCACGTCCCACCAACTCTCTGACGATGCGCCGCCCCGTTTCTCCCGTAGCCCCTGCAACAAAAGCCTTCATCTTCTCCCTTTGCCTAGGTTGGCTGTAGTTGTACCAGCTCTTGGGTTGGCCCTGCTAGAACCATTATCCAATCCGCCCAGAGCGGAATGGTAGGGATCCCAAAGCGCAACGAATAGCCCCAACCTGCTGGTGAAGCAAGTTACGGGGGAGTAGCCGGTGGACTTCTATTGAAGCGGCTTGGCTACATCTCCCACCTTAAAGCCAGAGCCGCTGAGAATGCGGCCCACACTGGATCCCTGATCCACCTCTGTCAGTTGAATTTGGCCAGCTGGCTCGGTCAATTTGCGCAGGACTGCTCCTGTGGCCGGATCCTTAACCTCGCGAACGACGCGCTCCACAGAAAGGATCAATCCCACGCGATAGCCGTCGCGGCTGCCCTTGTTCAAGATCACCTGATTGCCGTAGACATCCGCCACCAAGGCATCCACCGTCGGCAAAGAGCGGGGCTGGGCTGCCAAGCGACTGGCAAAACCGGCCAACTGCTGGGCAATTTGCTCCACCGCCTGCTGGCTGGCCAAAACCAGCAGCTTTTCTTCGTTGCTGGTGGCGGATCCCCCGCCAAAGCCGGCAACCGTGACCGTACTATCCGACTGGCTGGCGTTGCCCCGGCCCTCGACCACGGCCAAGATCTCAGCCGTGCTGGTGCTCACCAGGCGGGCATTGAGCTGCACGTTGGCATCGGCATCCACCGACTCGGCCCCCACCGCCAGCGGAAAGCTGCCGAAGGGGGTTAAGACCGGCGCCCCACCGCCGGAACGGCGCACCGACACATCGAACTGGGTAACACTGCCGAGGATCACCGCATCGACCCCGAGGATCCGGCCCACCTGAGCGGCGGTGTTGGCATCCAACCGCCCTGATAGCCCCAAGTTCTGCTCGGCCAAGATCGCGTCCAGCCGCGAGCGCTCGATAACAGAAAAAGTGCCATCTCTCACCAGCCGATCCACCAGCAGATCGCTCACCCCCCGGGAAGCCTCGCGCAGGCTGTAGGAATTGCTGAGGCTGCTGAAATCAAAATCCAAAACCGCAACGCGCGGGCGAGTGCTGGGTTGAGGCGCTTGTCCTACCTGGCTGGGGGCAGAGAGATTGCAGCGAAGGTCTTGGGGAAACTTCTGGCACAGCTCCGGATTGGTGGATTGGGCAGCCACTGGGATCCCCGTCCAACCCAAGCTCAGCAGCGGGATCCCGAACAACAAGATGGAAGAGAGGTTGCGCATGATTGAGCGATCTCCTGGATCGAGGAGGTGGCCACAGTCCATTCTTAGCTTGCACCCAAAAGAGCTTCCGGGGGAGGATGACCAATGTCACCTGGCCGCCTGTTCCAGAAGATGTCCTATACTCTACCGACTTCGAGGCCTTTGGGAAAAGGGATGAAGAGGGTTTGCACAGAGGAGTTGACAGATCTCAACAGTTAAGGTTGGGCAGAGACGCTCGCCCTTTGTAAGTTGCCGGAAAAGCTTGACCCAATTGGGCCAGGTTCAGAACGGGATCGAGCGTGCAAGCCCAGTGCTAGCCTAGTAAAGCTGTGTTTTTGTACAAGCTATGCCTGTTCCCAAGAAGAAAACCTCCAAAGCCCGCAGTCGCAGGCGGTATGCTGTTTGGCTGGGCAAAGCCAAGCTGCAGGCCCAGCGGGCGATGACCATTGGGCGCGCCATTCTCAGCGGTCGCAACACCGGCTTCTACTACCCCAAAGCCAAGTCCGAAGAAGAGGAGGGAGAAGAATAAAGCCCGGCAGCAGGGATCCTGGTTTACATTGGGGTCAGGCTCCCTTGAGAGCTGTTCTGCTGCCTCCCGGTCTTGGTTGTTTAGCGACTGGCATGCGCTCGTTGACCTCTCTTACCTACTACCAGCGGCTGGGCCTGTCTCCAGGGGCATCTCCTGAGGCCATTCGGCGGGCCTACCGGCAGTTGAGCAAACGCTACCATCCCGACACTTCTCCTCTGGCGCCAGAGGTGGCGATTCGTTGCTTCCAAGAACTCCAGGAAGCCTACCTTGTCCTCAGCAACCCGGCGAAACGGGCCATCTACGATGCCAGCCTGCGGGCGGTGACGGTCGAAACGGGATCCCTCAACGGGAGGGGATCCCTTCATACGGATTCTCTCGAGCTGCGCATGGAAACCCGGCCTCTCTCGGCGGGCGAGCTCTGTGCCCTGCTGCTGATGGGATCCACCTTCGTGGCGTGTTTGGTGTTGGCGGTTGCTTTGGCCTGGCTACGGGAGGGCGGGGTGGGCTAACCAACTCCGGTTGCTTGGGGATGAGGTTCAGACAAAGCGCTCGGAGCTTCCCACGGATCAAGTGCTTGAATGGAATAGGCTGTTAACTTTTGTCTAGTTTGACGGCTTCTCTGCGCGCGTTTGAATCTCACCATGCCTTTGCCCCCTGCCACCACACCTCTCTACAATCACCCGCTCCACGCCATCGAACGCTGGCTGGAGGAGCAAGGCTGCACCCGCGACCCAAAGGATGTGGAGCAATGGTTTTGCGAGCGGCCGGGCTGGAAAGCCTGCCTGCGCCTAGAAGAGACCAGCATCTGGGTGCGCTACACCTACCCGGATGGCAACACGAAAACCCTGTCTTTCCCCTACTCCCTCAGCCGCCAGGATGTAGAACAGGCCATTTTTGAGGACTAGCCGGCCATGCGCATTCTGCAACTGCCTGCCCTGCGCGACAACTACATCTATCTGCTCTACGATCCCGAGACGGCAACGGCAGCAGTGGTGGATCCGGCAGTGGCCGAGCCCGTGCTGGACAAATTGGCCGAGCTGGGGGCGGAGCTGGTGGCCATCTTCAACACCCACCACCACCACGACCATGTGGGGGGCAACCTGCAACTTTTGGCCCGCTACCCCCGCGCCGTCGTCTACGGCAGCCAGGTGGATCGAGGGCGGATCCCTGGCCAGACGGTGGAGCTGCAGGCGGGGGAGACGGTGGAATTTGCGGGCCGGCAGGCGAAGGTGTTGTTTGTGCCCGGCCATACGCGGGGACATGTTGCCTACTACTTCCCCGAAAGCGGGGATCTCTTCTGTGGCGATACTCTGTTTGCTGGGGGATGCGGGCGGCTCTTTGAGGGCACCCCAGAGCAAATGCTGGGATCCCTGGATCAACTGCGCCAGTTACCTGAACCGACGCGGGTGTGGTGTGCCCACGAATACACCTTGAACAACCTCAAGTTTGCCTTGACGGTGGATGGGGACAACCCGGATCTGCAGGCGCGCTATCAGCAGGTGGTGGCGCTGCGCCAGGCGGGATCCCCGACGGTGCCCAGCACCATCGGCGAAGAGCGCCGCACCAATCCTTTTTTGCGCTGGGATCAGCCGGCTCTGCAGGCGGCCACCGGCGTTCAAGATCCGGTGCGGGTCTTTGCCCGGCTGCGGGGTATGAAGGATCAGTTTTGACACTTTTCTTTTGATTGACAACTTTTGGCAATTTCTAAGAGAGCTAAGGCATACTGTCGGGGGGACTGCCTCTAGCTACTCCCTGCAGATCTATGTCTTGCCCCGACTGCCCAGCTCTGCCCGCCTTTCTGCAAGAGCCAGGGCGCCTATTTCTCTGGCTGCCCACTCCTCATATCCACCAGAAGCTCTGGCGGGCTCTGGAGGCCAAGACAGAGGTTCCCGTTCAACTTTTGCAAGACCTTGGCCTAGTTGTTGCCATTGCCCAGGGAGCCCTTAAGAAGACCTTGGAGACAATGGCTGAGATTCTCTCGCAAGAAGAGATGCGGGCCAGCCGCGCCCTGTTTTTGGCCGGAGATAGGGATCCCTGCTGGCAAGATTGCGCCCGGGTGGAGTCACTGCTGCAGTTGTTCCACCGCACCCAAGCTGAGCTTTTGCTGGAAGTGTTGAAGGAAAACCGTCTCACCACCTACTTTCAGCCCATTGTCGGGGGGCGGGATCCCACTTGTGTGGTTGGCCACGAGGCGCTGGTGCGGGGGTTGGACAAAGAGGGCAAGGTGATTGGGCCGGGCTTGCTCTTTGCCATGGCCCGCGAGGCCGGGCTGCTCTACCACTTGGACTTGGCCGCCCGCCGCACGGCCATTGCCGCGGCCACCCAGCACCGCTTACAAGGGGATCTCTTCATCAACTTCAGCCCTACGGCTATCTACGACCCGGCCTTTTGTCTGCGCTCCACCGTCTGGGCCATCAGTCGCGCCGGGATCCCGCCCCAGCGGGTGGTGTTTGAGGTCAACGAATCCGACCGCAGCCCCGATTTGGACCACTTGCAGCGGATTTTGCGCTTCTATCGGCAGGCGGGCTTTCGGGTGGCGCTGGATGACCTGGGCGCCGGCTACGG
>NZ_JANSJN010000013.1:17255-18484 GCF_047462555.1 Synechococcus sp. B60.1 | reverse complement strand
CGCGGCGTAGATCTGGTGCAGGGCTTTTTCATCGCCCGGCCCCAGCCTGTCCCCTTAGGATTAAGACCCAGAGGATAGCTGCCCCCGCGGCTTGAGCGGCTACCGAGAAGATGACCAAAGCGGGGAGAAAGAGATCGTAGAGCACCCCCATCAGGGCGCTGCCCAAAAACCAGGCCAGGCCGTAGATGCTGGTAAACAGCCCAAAGGCAAAGCCCCTCGCCTGGGCGGCCACCATGCCGGCTACTGCTGCCTTCATGACCGATTCCTGGGCGCCCAGGCCAATCCCCCAGAGCAGCATGCCCACCACCGTCAGCCCGTAGCTGCCGGAAAAGGCCAGCGGCGCAAAACCGGCAGACAGGACCACCGCCCCCAACAGGCTCCCCAGCCCCAGGCGGTCAAATAGCCAGCCCCAGCCCAGGGCGGCTAGGGCATCCACCCCCATGGCCAGGGCGTAGAGCAAGGGGATCCCTGCCGCCTCGCCACCTTGCTGCTGCAGGTGCAGGGCAATGAGGGAAAAGTCAGCAAACCCCATGGCCACACAGGCCGCTGCTGTGAGATAGAGCCAAAAGACCCTGGAAAAGCCTTTTGCTGGAGCGGTTTCCGGCTCCGGCTCAAAGTTGCGCGGGGTGGGATACAGCCATTGGGCCAGCCCCAGCACCCCTAGCCCCAGGGCCGCCGGGATCCCCAAGGCCAAGAATGCGCCTTGGAACCCGTAGCCAGCGGCAACCATTCCTGCCACCAGCAGCGGCCCTCCCACCGCCCCAATTTGATCCAAGGTCTCGTGCAGGCCAAACCCAATGCCCTGGCCCACCTGCAGCGCCGCATGGGAGAGCAACAGGTCCCGCGGCGGGGTGCGGATCCCTTTGCCCAGGCGCTCGGCCAGCAAAAGCAAAGCAGCCCCAGGCCAACTGCTCACCCAGGCCAGAGCGGGGATCACCGCCGTGTTGAGGACATAGCCCAGGGTGGTGAGCTGCCACTGCCCTCGACTGCGGTGCACGGGATCCCTACTGAGACGGTCGCTCCAGTAGCCCACGCCCAGGCGCAGCCCATAGGCCAGCAGCTCCCCCCCGCCGGCCACCAGGCCCACCACCGTGCCGCTGGCCCCCAGGGATCCCAAAAAAGCTCCGGAGATGCTGCGGGCCCCCTCGTAGGTGGCGTCGGCGCAGAGGCTGACGATCCCCAGCAAAACGATGAAGCGCCAAGCAGGAGAGAAAAGAGTCATGGCCGGC
>NZ_JANSJN010000013.1:16040-17155 GCF_047462555.1 Synechococcus sp. B60.1 | reverse complement strand
CGTCCATGCCTAGCGGAGACAAGAGGTGAGAGCAAAGAAGGCTTCAGGAGGGTCTTATCTAACCAGGAGCAACTGCGGCCAATCTAAGGCTAAGCCAATCTTGTTCTCCTTCCTTTGCATCGAATAGAATTAGACACCCTCCGTCCTTTTGGCTAAGGGAGCAAAGCAATGGCCGCTAAAAGAATTCTTTTTAAGCTGGCTTGCTTTTTGTTAAGTGCCTGTTTAGTTTCGATAGCATCGACGGTTAAAACAAGTGCCGAGCAAGCGTTCTTAAACGCTGAGTATCTCATAGCTACCTCGCCCCTTCCAGATATTGAGCGGGTTCGTTTTCAAGATGGCAAGTATCAAAGAGGCTCTAGCATTTTTGAAGAAGGGTTTCTAACAGCAAGCCTTGAAAGGCTGGAACCTACCGATCTTAACAACGATGGGCTTCAGGATGTGGTGGCGGTTGTAGCAAGCAGTACAGGAGGCAGTGCTGCCTGGATAAGCTTATCCGGCCTGTTAGGTGGCAGCAAAAACCCCACACTCCTAGAGCCTGTATTTCTTGGCGATAGAGTTGTCGTTAACAACATTTCCATCGCTCGTAGCTCTAGAGGAAGTGCTGAGGTCTGCTTAGATATGCTTGTTCATGGTCCCAAAGATGCTCAGTGCTGCCCTACTAAGAAAGAAAAAAGGTGCTTCACTGTCGCCGAAAACCGATGGATACCCCGTAGAGCCAAATAATCTTTGCTGAGGCCGGTTTGGAGGCCTAGCCTAGCAACAGCTCTAGGGCCCAGCATTGATCTTTAAGCCTCCGCTGCCTGCCCAGGGGTTTCTCTAGGAGACTCTACGAGGATTACAGGAATAGAGCTGGTCTCCAACACCGCTTGGGAAGTGGATCCCACTAGCACCTGCTCCCAGGGGCGGTGGCCCCGCTTGCCCATGACTATGTCGGTAACCTGCCGCTCCTGGGCCACATCCACGATGGTCTCCGCCAGGGGGCCAGAAGCCAGGCAAAATTCGTGGCGAATATCCGCCAAAAGACGCTGGGCAAGCTGCCGCAACGCTTCCACCCCCTTCCCCTGGGGCTCATCGGTAACATGGAGCACAATCACTTCCCCATCCACCCGCCGCGC
>NZ_JANSJN010000013.1:13177-15940 GCF_047462555.1 Synechococcus sp. B60.1 | reverse complement strand
TCCCCGCCAGGGATCCCCCGGGCTAAGGGGATGCCGCCGATGGCCGCCTGCACCGTGGCTTTGGCCATGTTGCCCGGCAGCAAGAAGAGCCGCTCCCGCCAGTTCCAGTTGCTCCCCAGGGTGGAAAGCCACCAGCCCAGGCCTCGGCCCAACAGCAGGCTCAGGGTCAAAAGCAGCAAACCGGGCAAGAGCAGGGATCCCAGTACCTGCAGATCCAAAGAGGCTCCCAGCAGGACAAACAGCACGATCTCCGCCACCGTCCAGAGGGCGTCGAACCCAAGCCGCAGCCGCCGCGCCAGCGGCCCATCCAGTTGGACGAGGAAAAACCCTAGGGCCATCACCGCCAGGTAGCCGGAAAAATAGGGCCACACCTGCGACGCCAGCACCAAGCCCAGCGCCAGGCAGGCCGCCAGCAGCACCTCTTGCGTGCTGTTGCGAGTCCAGTTCTGCTGCACCAAGAGGGCCACCAAAACCCGCGCCCCCAGGTAGCCCACCGCCACCCCCAGCAGGATCTCCATCCCCACCTGGAACGGCAGCCACTGCAGGCGAAGGCTCTGGGCAGATCCCTGCCCCAAAAAGCTCAGCAACAGGCTAAAGCCCAGCAACAGCAGCACATCGGAAAGGGCGCTGCCGGTCAAAATGGCGTCCGGGATCCCTTTGGTCACCCCCCAGCCCAGGCTCTTGAGGCGCAACATCCCCGGCACGATCACCGCCGGCGACTCCGCCCCAATCACACAGCCCAAAAGCAGTCCCGTCCCCCAATCCAGCCCCAGGATCCAGCGGCTCAAGAGCGCCACTGCCACCGCCTCACAGGCTGCCGGCAAAAACCCCAGCCGCAGGGCCACGGATCCCTGCTGGGCCAGCTTTTCCCAATCCAGCCCCAGGCCCGCCCTCATGAGGATGATCGTGACGGCCACTAGGCGCAGATCCCCGGCTGCCGCCAACAGCTCTGGGGACAAGACCTCTTGCAACAGGATCCCGACCAGAATCATCCCCACTAGCGGCGGCATCCCCAGCCGGCCCCCAATCTGGCCGACAAAAAAGCCCATCCCTAAGATCCACAGCCAACTGCCCAGCATCAACAAAACCTCTCTCTTTGCCGTCCGGATGGTGAAGGGCAGCCCAGAGGGAAGTAGAGCCTTGGGGGCTGTGGGGTGGTAACCCAAGATCAAAGACTCCCACCCCCTGGATCTGCCCAGAAGAGTAGGAGTCATCAGCCTCAGCCTTGGATTTAGAGAATTCTTGGAACCTGCCTGAGGCGGTTACGGTGAACCCCATCACCGGTTGCCGGAGCAAGCTGACCGACAACTCACTCACGTTGACCCATAGGGTATCACGCCCCATCTTCCACCGCAACCAAGCGATAGGAGTGATGGGGACGGCCAATGGAGCAATAGAAATCGCTGCAGACATTGTGGGTAAAGCGATCGCTGAGGCCGCGGGTAACCTGCTGCACCACCTGGCTGCCCACTCTCTGAACCAACTTGCGCGGCAGAACTTGCAAAAACTTGGGCAAATGCAGCCGGATATCCAGATGAAGATCCCAGTGGACGCGGGTAGTGGCAGGGGATCCCGGTAGCTCCTCCAGCCGGAAACTGGCCTGGCAATCTACCCGATAGGGCAGGGCGGCCTCCCCCGGCAGCTCAGTCGAAGTCAGCCGAAACAGGTAATCTTCCTCCGGCCAGATCTTCACCCCAAAGCAGGGCTCCAGCTCAAACCCCAGCCCACCCATGCGGAAAAATTGCAGCTTGTAGGTGTCGGCAGAGAGGGGCTCCACCTGCAATGGCCGGAAGCAGCGCTGGATCCACTGGCTATGGCCGCGCAGGTAACGGGCCAAAGTCTCCCGATCGGTCTCCAGATCCACTTGGCCCCGTCGCCCAGCCTGCAAATCCAAGTGGATCTTGGCTATCGGTTGATCTAACGGTGGGGGGTGATCCATCTCCTCCAAAAGCGGCTCCCCCTTCTCGGACAGAGCCCCTTCACCGAGGGGAACGACGGGCTTGGAGTTGGCGATAGACATCCCGAATATCCACCTGATAGTGAGCAAGAGCCACGAGGCAGTGGTACCAGAGATCCGCCACCTCGTCGGCCAGGGCGGTCTTGTCCCCCTCTTTTGCTGCCATCACCACTTCAGCCGTCTCCTCGCCGAGTTTTTTCAGGATGGCGTTGTCTCCCTTGGCCAGCAGGCTGCTGGTGTAGGAATCGGGACGGGGATCCGCCTGGCGGGCCTTGATCACGGCAAACACCTGCGACAGGGTATCGGCGGCCGGGATGGGATCCCCTTCCTTCTCTGGGAGGGTGCGGAAGAAGCAGCTCCGCGCTCCTGTGTGGCAGGCCGCATCTCCCACCTGCTCCACCAAAATGACCAGCGCGTCGCTGTCGCAGTCGTAGCGGATTTGTTTGACCCACTGCACGTGGCCAGAAGTTTCCCCCTTGGGCCAGAGCGACTGGCGGGAGCGGCTCCAGAACCAAGTGCGGCCTGTCTCCAGCGTTTTCTGCAGCGATTCCCGGTTCATCCAGGCCATCATCAGCACCGTCCCGTCCAGGTAGTCCTGCACAATGGCCGGGATCAAACCCTGTTCGTTGTAGCGGAGGCTGTCTAGATGAGCGATCCCCTCCGGCAGAAGAGCGCGGGGCGGATCCGCTGAAGGAATGGAGTCCGAGGCAGCAATCATAGAGGGCAGGAATCCAAAGAGAGCATAAAAAGCAAGATAGCAAAGCCAGCTCTCCCCAGGGTACCTCCTCCTGCCCAGCCCGGTTTTT
>NZ_JANSJN010000013.1:8229-13077 GCF_047462555.1 Synechococcus sp. B60.1 | reverse complement strand
CAGCAGGTGCGCAAGCGTACGGGCATGATCTACCAGACTTTTCAGCTCATTGGCCGCCTGACTGTCTTGGAGAACGTCCTGATTGGGCGCCTGCCCCACCTGAATCTTACCCAGGGCTTGCTGCGGCAGTTCTCGGAGCAAGATCTGGCCCAAGCAGAAAGGCTACTGGAGGAGGTGGGGCTTCTCGAGCACGCCTGGCAGAGGGCCGATGCTCTTTCGGGGGGACAGCAGCAGCGGGTGGGCATTGCTCGCGCCTTGATCCAAGAGCCAGCGCTGATCCTGGCAGATGAACCCATCTCGGCTTTGGATCCCAAAAATGCGCAGGTGATCATGGATTTACTGCTGGGAATGGTTCGTCGACAGGGCATCCCGCTCCTAGTGACCCTGCATCACCTGGAGATGGTGCGCCATTACGCCAACCGAGTTGTTGCCTTTAAGGATGGGCAGGTTTTCTTTGATGGGCCAGTCTCGGCTCTCACCTCTGAAAAGGAGAAGGATCTCTACTTCGGGGAGGAGGGAGCCTCTCAAACCCTCGGAGGGTTGCCCTCAGCCTTGACGGCTTGAGGACAGGTAAGCTCAAACTCAACTTCAATCAATTTCAATTTCAAGTCAGCTGCAGAGGAGAATACTCATGCGGAGAAGAAAGGTTTTTGCTCTAGCGGCTTTCCTATTGGGCTTTGCCAGTTGGGTGCCGGTGTTGGCGCAGAAGCAGAACTGGCCCGAGGAGCTGGTCATTGCTGAAGTGCCGGTGGAGAGTGCTGCTGATTACGAAGCTCGCTATGCGCCTTTCCTGAACTACCTCAAAGAGAGATTGGGGATCCCGGTGCGTTTGTTCGTGGCTGGTGACTACACGGCTGTGATGCTCTCCCAGGCGGAAGGGAAGACCCACGTTGCTTTTTATGGGCCCGCCTCTTACGTCGATGCGATTGAAAAAGCCAATGCCCCCATCGAAGCCTTTGTGAAGGAAGATTCTGTTCGCTCGGGCACTGTTTACCACTCTCTGATGATTTCCAAGAAGGGCAGTGGCATTACAACTCTAGAAGCTGCCAAGGGCAAAGATTTTGCTTTCGTTGACCCGGAGAGCACTTCTGGTTTCAAGGTGCCCATGGCTTACTTCTGTCTAGAGGCCAAGATCAAGCCCAAGGAGTACTTTAGGCAAGTTGCCTTTGCCGGCAACCATGAGTCGGTTATCCTGGGAGTCTCTCAGGGAACCATTCCCGTGGGGGTGACTTGGGATACCGGGATCAGCATTGCCACCAAGAAGGGCCAAATTAAGGGTTTGGAAGATTTTGAGGTGATCTGGAAGTCCGATCCGATCCCTTCCTCTCCCTGGGCCTACCGCAAAGACCTGCCGGAAGACCTCAAAGAAGCCATCCGCACGGCCTACCTAGAGTACGAGAACACACCGGAAGGCAAGCAATGGCTAGAAGCTCGCGGTCTCAAGGGTTTTGAGCCGGCCAGCGACAAAGATTATGATCCCTTCCGCAGGGTTAACAATGCTCTTAAGCAACCTGAGTGCCAACTCTAAGAAACTGCCCCCCTTACCGGCAGAGCTCAAACGAAGAGATCGCCTCAGTGTTCTCCTCGGCGGGATGGTCTTTTTGACTCTCCTGCTGACGGCAGGGCCGGCTGAGATCTCACCAGTCAGGCTGCTGGCTGGGTTGGGGAGGAGTGCTGCCTTTGTCGCTCGCTTCTTTCCGCCCAGCCTGCACTTTCTGCCAGCTTTTCTTTACTCTTTGCTCCAGACCCTGATCATGGCTTTCTGGGGCACTTTTCTGGCCACCTTCCTTGTGCTTCCCTTGGCCTTCCTGGGATCCAAGAACGTCGTCCGCTCTCCTGTGGTCTATCTGGCTGTTCGCGGGCTGATGGATATCCTCAGGGGACTCAACGAGCTGGTTTTGGCCCTGGTTTTTGTGGCTGCCATTGGCTTGGGGCCTCTCCCAGGGATCCTGGCGTTGACGCTGCACACGGCTGGAGTGGCAGGCAAGTTGCTCTCCGAGGCCATTGAGACGGTGGATATGGGGCAGGTGGAGGCCGTAAGGGCTACGGGCTCCCATCCTCTGCTGGTTCTTGTCTATGGCTTTTGGCCGCAGGTGGCCCCAGCTTTCTACTCGGTGACGCTCTACCTGTTTGAGGTCAATGTGCGCTCGGCAACAGTCTTGGGCTTGGTGGGAGCTGGTGGCATCGGCTTCGATCTGATGCAGACGGTGCGGGCCTTCCGCTTTCAGGACGCCGCCACCATCATTTTGCTCATCCTGCTAACCGTGTTTACAATCGACAAGGTCTCGGCGCGAATTCGCCAATCCCTGGTATAGGAGGTGAGGGTGCAGGCTCTTGAAATCCTGGAGCTGCTGCAGGAGGCTCCTGAAAAGACAGTTGTGGCTCTGGCGCGGGAGGTACGGCCCGCTCTGGGAGCTAGCCAGAAGCTGAAGGAAGGAGCGGGCCTGCTGTTGCTCCCCTTCCAGGACTCGCGCAGCGGTACGCCGTTTTATCTGGGAGAAGTCTTGGTTTACGAGGTTTGGCTGCGCTTCCCCCGAAAGGGAGTGGAAGGCTATGGAATAGTGCTGGGGGAACGGCCGCGCCTGGCCCGCTCCCTGGCTTACCTGGATGCCGCGTTGCAAGCGGGGATTGCTGAAGATCGGATCCAGGCCTTGGCCCTGGAAGCTCAGGAACATCTCCAGGAGAAGGATGAGCGCCTCTGGCGCAAGGTGGCCACCACGCGCTTGGAGGTGGAGACGCTATGAGCGTGCCCATACCTGCAGCCGAACGGCAAAGCCAACAGGTCTTCCGAACCTTGGTGATGGCGCTGAGCTACCCTGGTCGGCTTTGGCGCTTGCCAGCTCACTCGCTGCGCCAAGCCTTCCGCCTCATTGCGATTACCCTGGTGGATGGAAATGTGGGGGTTTGGGCGCCAGACTGGCTGCTCTTAGATCTGCGCGGTCAGGCTCCTCGGCCCGTGGCCTTGGAGGCGGCGGACTTCGTCTTTGCCGAGCGGCTGGCGGATTTGCCTGCCGGCTGGGAAACCCTCTCGGTTCTTAAGAGGGGCACCTACCTGGAGCCGGAGAGCGGGGCAACTCTCATCCTGGGAACTGGCTGGGGCCAGGGATCCCCTCTTGTCTTCAAGGGCCCCGGCATTGCTGGGGAGGTGCGCTTGGCTGTGGATTTGCCCCCTGCTTTTTGGCGGCTGCGCTCCCAGATCTCGGCCTACCCTTTGGGAGTGGACATCTTGCTTACCGACGGGCAGCATGTAGTAGGCATACCGCGAAGTGTGGAGGTGGGTTGATGGGCTACGTGGTGGCGCGGGGCAGTCAGGAGGCCATTCTCAATGCCGAAGCCCTTTTTCGGGAATTGTTGCCGAGGGGGGCAGGTCAGTCGAGTAAGGGCCTGGCCAGCTACTTGCCCTATCTTTTGGATCAGGTGATGGCGGAAGCTGGCCTCTGGGCTCCAGAGCTGGCTGCTGAGGCCTTGGCCCAGACAGGGGGCGATCTCTACGAAGCGCTGCTGCTTTTGCGAGCTCATCGAACTACCCTTCCTCGCCTGGGCAAAGCGCAGCTTCAGAAAAAAGAAGATTTGCTCCTGGTGCGACGGCTTTCTTCAGCCTTCAAGAGCATTCCCGGCGGCCAAGTCCTCGGCCCCACCCTCGACTACAGCCTGCGTCTGCTGGGTTTTTCCGGAACCCAAGGGGTGGAGCCAGAGACCACGGCTGCTCCCCAGCGCTACCCTTCGGTGCGAACCTGGCTAAAAGAGCAAGGCCTGCTGGAAGAAGATCCAGTGGCAGAGAAAGACTTAGAGGAAGAGATCCCGGATCTAACGCGGCAGCCGCTGCTGTTTCCGGCGCCAAGAGCCCATCGCCTGCAAGCTTTGGCGCGAGGGGACACCGGGGGACTCCTGGCCCTCGCCTACAGCGCCATGCGGGCCTACAACGTCCACACCCACCCAACAGTGGCGGAGTTGGGGGTGGGCTATCTCGAGGTGCGGGCTATCCACCCGGTGCGGGGAGGCAGCTTTCGCCTGGGGCGGATCCGCTTGGCCTTTGCAGAAGTCGTCGGGCATGGGGAGAAGGGATACCGCTTAGGCTTTGCTGCCAGCTTGGGCTGGAACGAGGGGCGGGTTATCGCGGGCGCAATGTTGGATTTGGAGATGGATCGCCCCACCCATCCGGCCCGCAGCGAGGAGTTTGTTCTGGTACACACGGATCCCGTGGAGGCCTCGGGCTTTGCCCTGCACTACAAACTGCCTCACTATGTAACGTTCTTCAGCAATTGGATGAGCCATCAGGAGGCTGCTCTTGAACCCTAAGCATAGCTACGCCTACTTGGACTCTGAAGCCAAGCGAGAAATTCGGCGCAAGGTTCTCAAGGCTTTGGCCATACCGGCATATCAAGTTCCCTTTGCCAGCCGAGAGATGCCCCTGGCCCGCGGCTGGGGCACGGGCGGCCTGCAGCTTACTCTCAGCCTCGTGGGGCCGGAAGATGTGGTGAAGGTCATCGACCAAGGAGCGGATGACTCGGTTAATGCTGCCAACTTGCGCCGCTTCATTGCCCACGTCAGCAGAGCTCGAACCACCACTGATGCTTTGGAAGCAACCCTCATCCAAAGCCGTCACCGCATCCCGGAGGAGCGACTGCAAGAAGGACAAATCTTGATCCTGCAAGTCCCGATCCCTGAACCCCTGCGCTACGTGGAGCCTTCCGATGCCAAGGCGCGGGAGCTGCATGCCCTGGGGGACTACAGCCTGCTTTGGGTGGACCTGTTTGAAGAACACTTGCACTACGGCCACAGCCGCAAGGGAGCAGCCTATCCCGTTCTGGTGCACGGCCGCTATGTGATGGATCCCAGTCCCCTGCC
>NZ_JANSJN010000013.1:4464-8129 GCF_047462555.1 Synechococcus sp. B60.1 | reverse complement strand
GGTTGCCGCCACGTCTTTCTCAACGCCATTCCCCAGGAGGATGGCAGCTTGGCCTACGAGATCTCCGACCAGGGCTATATGGAAAAACTCCTAGCTGGCAAAGAAAGTGGGCCTTTATTTGGGGAGAAGCAGCATGGTTGAAGAAAGGCCTTTGCTGGAACTGGTCAAGGTTTGGAAAGCCTACGGGGATCGCTGGGCTCTCAAGAACGTCAGCCTCAAGCTCTATCCCCAGGAGGTGCTGGGGGTGGTGGGGGCTTCTGGCAGCGGCAAGAGCACCCTTTTGAGAATTCTCTATCTCCAGGAGACGGCGCAAGGGGAATACTGGCTCAACATCCCCGGCTGGGAGGGGTGTAATCTGCTGTCGCTTTCTCCCTATGAGCGACCTGCGGCGCGGCGTCACTTGGCCATGGTTTATCAAGAAGCTGCCCAGGCCCTGCGCATGGGCTTTGCCGCCCTAACCAATGTTGCTGAGCCCCTTGTGCTCAAGGGGGAACGGCGATTTGAAGTTTTGCAAAAGGAAGCGCAGGCAGCTTTGGAGAGGGCAGACTTCCCCCTGGCGCGGGCAGGGGATCCGCCTACTTTCCTTTCGGGAGGGGAGCGGCAGCGGGTGCAGATTGCCAAAGCCTTGGCTCAAGAGCCAACGGCCATCCTCTTGGACGAGCCAACGACTGGCTTAGATTTGCTGGTGCAGGCAACCTTCTTGGACACCCTACGCCGCCTCAAGCGGCAGCTGGGGATGAGTCTGATTTTGGTTAGCCACGATCTCTCAGTGGTACGGGCATTGGCGGATCGCATTGTGGTTTTGCACCAAGGAGAGGTGGTAGAAGAAGGCCTCGCCGACCAAGTGCTGGAGGATCCCCGCCACCCCTTTACTCAGGATTTGGTTGCCGCAAGGCTGTAGAGAGATGCTGCAAGTTATCGATTTGGAAAAGCGGTTTTTCCTGCACCGGCTGGGACGGGAGGTTCTGGCTTTCAGACAGGTGAGCTTCTCCCTACAAGCAGGGGAGTTGCTGCTCCTAGAGGGCCCCAATGGCGCCGGCAAGTCTTCCCTGTTGCGGACGCTCTATCGCAGCTACTGTCCCACAGGGGGGCAGATCCTTCTGCAGACTCCTCGCGGAAGGGTGGATCTGGCGCGTTTGGGGGATCGCGAGATCTTGTGGATCCGGCGGGAGTACATCGGCTATGTCAGCCAGTTTCTGGATCCCCGACCCCGCACCACCGCCCTGGAGCTGGTGGCGGAGCCGCTGCTGTGGCGAGGTGTAGAAGAAAGCCGAGCACGGCAGCGGGCGGCAGAGCTGCTCCTAGAGCTGGGCCTAAAGCCCGAGTTACTGGAGGCTTTCCCCACGGGTTTCTCTGGGGGCGAAAAACAAAAGCTCAACCTAGCCCGCTCGCTCATTCATCCCTATCCCTTGCTGCTGTTGGATGAGCCCACGGCCAGCTTGGATGCAGGGGCCAGGAAAGCTCTGCGGGAGCGCCTTCGCCTTCTGAAGCAGCAGGGAACTGCGCTTGTTGGCGTTTTCCACTTGCCAGAAGACGTGGCGGGCTTGGTGGACAAAACCTACCACCTGGAGGAGAAGCAAGATGTGGCTGTCCGGACTTAAGCTGGTTCTCCCTGACCAAGTGCTCCCGCTGGGATCCCTGCGGCTGGAGGGGGAGTCGATTGCCGAGATTCGAGAAGGGCAGGTGGACGAAGGAATCCCTTTACAGGGCTTAACCCTCGTCCCTGGCGTCATCGATCTCCACGCCGACAGCCTAGAGCCGGAGCTGGAGCCGCGGCCAGGGGTACAGTTGGCTGCCGAGATGGCCCTGGAGGTTTGGGAAAACCGAGCTCTGGCAGCAGGCATGACCACTGCTTTTGTCACCCTGTCCTTTTGGGAGGGCCTGCCCGGTTGGCGCAGCCCGGAGACCGCTTTGGCCCTGGCCGAGCAATTGGTTGCCCTGCGTTCCCATTTGTCGCTGGACTTGCGGATCCATGCCCGCTACGAAGTCTCTCGCCCCTTGGGAGCAGCAGCCGTTCGCCACGCCCTCAGCCAAGGTTGGGTGGATCTCCTTTCGTTTATGGATCACACGCCTGGCCAAGGCCAGTTCCCGACCCTAGAAGACTACGTTCGCTATATGGCCCGTCACCTGGGCCAGCAGCCTGAGGAGGTTGCCGCCAGCCTCAGGAACCCATCCCAGCTAGAAGTTCTCCCTGCCCTTGCCGAGCTGGCCCAGCAGGCAAAAGAGCGGGGAGTCACGCTGGCTTCCCATGACGACGATTCCTCTGACAAGGTTCAGTTGATGGCCAAGCTGGGCGTAAAGATTAGCGAGTTCCCGGTCACGCTGGAGGCCGCTGGCGAAGCCCAACAGTTGGGCTTGCTGGTGGTCATGGGTGCCCCCAACGCCCTCAGGGGATCCTCCCATGTGGGCAATCTCTCCGCCCTGCAAGCCCTGAAGGCGGGATCCCTAGGTGCTCTGGCCACCGACTACTCGCCGGCTGCCGCGCTAAGAGCTGCCTTTGCCCTGGCGGAAAAGCAGGCTTTGGAGTTACCCCAGGCCATAGCCTTGGTCAGCCGCAACCCTGCCCAGGCCGTTGGCCTCCAGGATCGGGGGGCTCTTTGCCCAGGGCTGAGGGCCGACCTGGTGATCTTGCGGGAGAAGCCCTTCCGGGTTATGGGCGTGTTTGTTGCCGGTAGGCCTGTCTTTCTCCGCGAGGGCCTAGGATGGCAGGGAAGGTTGGATCCCCAAGGAGTTGGATCCAGAAAAGTCGAAGTCCCCTAAATCTACTCCAGAGCCGCTCTCGGCAGCAGCTTCCGGGTTGGCTTGCGCTCCAGAGGCCAAGTTGGCCGCTCTAGACGGGTATCCACCAACACAGAGGCTGGGGCGAGATTAACCCGCTCCAGCAGCCGTTGCAGCAGTTGAGCATCGATGGCATCCCCCCCGCTGGATGGGGTTGCCGTTCCCGCCACCAGGGGAGTATCGTCCAGCAGCAACTCTGCCACAGCCTGGGCCAGTTCTTGGCCGTATACGCCATCAGGGCCAGAGGGGAGCAGATCCAGCCGTCCCTGCTGAGCGGCCAGACGGCTTAAGCCCAGTTGCACCGCCACCACGGCCGGGCCCCGCTCCCCCCGCCTTAGAAGGCGCTGGCCGGCCAGGATGCTCTCCAGCTGCGCCTTGGCCATTTCCTGGTCGCCGCTGGGGAGCAACTGCACCAGTCCCTCCAGCCGGTTGCCGGGAGAGTTGGCGCTTGCCTGCTGCTGGGGATCCTCCCTCCACAGACGGGTTAGGTCGTAGAGCAAAATGGCGTGGGGGACAGGGCGGCTGGGCTGGTTGGGGCCGGCATGGCCGGTGGCGAGGATCTCCCCTTGGTAGACCAGTGAGGTGCTGAAGCCAGAGTCCAGCAGCACCGCCTCACGGATCCCGGTTTTGGGCAGCAGGCTGGCCAGGATGGCGGCATTGACGTGGGTTTTGGTAACCCCGATTACCACCTGATCCTGGTTGTCTACGCCAAAAAAGGCGCGGGGGCGGAACTCGGCGGCGCTGGAGAGGCGAAACGAGTCGATCTCCCTCGGAGAGAGGGCGCGGCCATCCTTAACCAGCCACAAGCCCGCCACAAACAAGTCCGTGACATCCGGCATGAGCTGGCGAAGGTTGTCGAGCTGGGTCATGGTGTCGGGATCAAAGGG
>NZ_JANSJN010000013.1:0-4364 GCF_047462555.1 Synechococcus sp. B60.1 | reverse complement strand
AATGGCCTCGGTGAGGCGAAACTGGTTAAAGCGGCGCACCTCCAGCAAGTTGGGCGACTGTCCCGTAAAGCCGGGATCCATCGTGAAGGCCATCCGGTAACCCGCCTCCGCCAGGTATTGCTTCACCCGCTCGTCCCGGTTGCCTTCCGGATAGGCAAAGTAGTGGATGGGGTGGCCCAACTCCTGCTCCAGCTTGCTCTTGCAGTCAACCACCTCTCGCCGCAGGCGGGTGTCGTCCAGCAGCCGCAGGTCGGGAGGATGGTTGACGGTGTGGGCGGCAAAGTCAATCAGCCCGCTGGCATCCATCTCCCGCATCTGATCCCAAGTGAAGTGATCTTTGTCCGTAGGCACGCCGACAAAGCCGGTCTGAACAAAGTAGGTGGCGGGGTAGTTGTACTCCTTCAAGAGGGGGTAGGCGTTTTCGTAAAGCCCAAGGTAGGCGTCGTCAAAAGTCAGCAAAATGGCCTTTTCCGGCAAGGGATCCCCGTCCCGTAGGTGTTTGTAGAGCTGGTCGATGCGGATGGGAGTCAGCCCCGCCTGCTTGATGGCCTCAAAGTGCTGCCGCAGCTCGGCTACCGTGGTGTCAAACCAGACTTGTTTGCGGCCAGCCACCACGTCGTGGTACATGATGGCCGGCACGTAGGAGAGACTGGCCAAGGGAGCCAACGCAAAAGGATCCCGCTGCAGTTGCGGCTCTTGGGGGAGGGGCGGGCGCTGTTGGGCGGCCTTGGCCTGGGCGCGGGGGGCAGGGATCTCGGCCAGAGGCGGCAAGAGCGCCGGCAGGCGGCTGGCCCAGTCGGGATGAGCAGTTGCCCAGGCCACCAGGGCTCCCGTCCCAAACCCCAGCACTGTAACCAACAAAGCCAAGAAGCGGAGCAGCCGGAAGCGCAACTGGGTTGGCGGTCGCTGCCCAGAAAGACTTCGGCCCGGGAAGGGGGATCCCCTTTTTGTCCTAGGGACTGGATGGCCGCCCCGGCGCGGCAGCGGCTGTCGAGACGTCATGTCCTTCTCCTCACCGGCAAAACCAACGTCAGCCTACCACCCCATCTCCTGGTTGGGGATGGGGAAGCCCTTGCCAGTGGTTTCCTCAAAAACAGCCAGGGATCCCTTTCCTCGCCCAGGTAGTACCCCAGCCCACAGGAGTAGCGGCAGAGCCACCGCCCAGAAGCTTTCCAGGCAAGTCAGTCGAGGTTGCTCAACACATTGGACTCCGTAATGCTGACGATCTTGCCCCCCCTTTGGGTAATGCGCTTCACTTCTTGGGAGAGCCGGCTGAAGGGCACTTTGTACTCGACAACGCTCTTGCGCACGCCCCCTCCCACCAAACCGGACACTTTGAGGGTGAAAATCTTGTCGCTGTTGGGTAGGGATGAGGCCGCCGAGGGGGCAACCTGAGCGGCTGTGGCCTCTGGGGCCGCTTCCGCCTGAGGTGCAGGAGCCGCACTCTCCCGCTCCAAAAGCAGCCGCCAACTGCGGGGATAGGCGGGAGCCAAACGATAAACCACCTTGTAGGAGCCGGTTACATGGTCATCTTCTGACTCCACCCTCACCACTGTTCCTGCTGGGATATCCAGCTTAGCTCCCTTGGACATGACTTTAATTCCAGGCCAATTGGTGGGCACATCCATCAGCAGCTCGACTTCAAAGGATTGATCCCCCAACAACAACTTGGCCATGTGAATAACTCCGTTTTGCTCGTTAGCAGGCGGTAGCCGAGGAGCTGTGGCCGACCACAGCTTCACCGCTAGATATTTTACCGTTGCGGCTGCATCCCCTGAAGCTTTCCACCGGCATCTGTCATCGAAGGTGGGTTTGTTGTAGATTTGTTAAGGAGACTGGTTAAAAAGTTGTAGTTGTTCCAAAGGTGGGGGGATCCCTATGCTGTGTGTGGCTCTGCCCAATCTGTCGGCAGCTTCGGATGGGTTGACGGCTGCCTTGCAGCCAGTAGCGCAGTTTTTTGCCGGCTTCAACCTGCCCCAGCCCATTGTGCAATGGGGACATCCTTTGATGATGGGCATTGTGGTGGTGGTCATGGGCAGCTTCGTCGGCCTGACCGGTTGGCGGGGGCGGGTCTTGCGCCTGGCAGCCGAGGGATCCCTGCCGGAATCGGCCCAAAAGCCGCTCTTGGATCACCGCAAATTGGCCCCCTGGATGGCCACCTTCATTGCCCTGGGCTACACTGGCGGCCTTCTCTCCTTAGTCATGCAGGGCCAGCCCCTGCTGAGCAGCCCCCATTTTTGGACGGGATCCCTGGTGTTGCTGCTGTTGGCAGCCAATGGTGCCCTGTCCCTAAGTGGCTTTGGGGGCAACCGCGAGGCCCTGCGCACCACCCATGCTTACTTGGGCAGCCTCATCCTCTGCGTGCTCTTCGCCCATGCTGTGCTGGGCCTGAAGCTGGGCCTATCTCTGTAGACAATCCCGGCTTTCCTCCTTGGGAAGAGAGGGCTAGGGTGTGACGGCAAGGTGGCAACGTGGAGTTGGGGCAGGCTCCAGACTTTGTTCTGCCGACCCCTAGCCTATGGCTTGAATGGAAGACCTCACAGAAGGTAAAGCTGGAGGCCCCGCACTCTAGTGCGGGAAGGAAAGCTGCTCTCGCAACTTTAGCGGTTGAACAGTTGGGCGTTCCACCAGCTAAGGCAGTTTTTGCACTACAAGGCAGCAAAAGCAGAGGTCAAGGTTGTGGCGGTTCCGCCTGCCTACACTTGCAGACCTGTCACCGCTGCCTGTGGCTTGGCCAGCGGGAAGGGAAGCGTTTTCGTTGTGTGAACCCGGCCTGTGGTTGGGAAGGGGATGCAGATTTTAACGCTGCCACTTGCGTTGGCGGGACGGAGTTCTTGTGAGCGAGCTTCAGGGCTACTAAAAACCCCACCCGCCTATTCGTTGAGTCAACACAACATGGCTTACGCCCCGCTGCGCGCACCGATAGAGTACAGGCTTCACGCTTCATAGACTTGTTTGTACAGAGGTCTCAGCATGCTGCCACCGTGCGACCCATGGCGGGAACCAGTCAGGGAAACTTTCCAGCGATTTAACTTGTTCTCCTCAATTGAAGCACAAACGGCTTTCATCCCGAAACTGAATTGGCTCTTGAGTCAACACAATTTACCAATACAGTGCGGGGTTTCCCGCCGATCAAGCTAAATTGACTATAGCAAGTCAGGGTCGGCCTCATCTCACCTTTTTTGTGAAGCCGATAAAAAAAGCCCCATAAAGGGGCTTGTCGCGACCAGTCAGCGACTTATAAAACCCTAGAGCGATATAGAGAAGCGCTCCATTGAATCTGTTGCTTTGAACACCGTTTTGATCACAGTCCCTAGGATCTCAGAAAAAAGGCCAAACTGCGGTAGATATCATTTTTTTTTTAGATTTTCGGGAGGCTGGCCCTACACCATCAGGCTGCTGTTGGGCAAGCCCTAGCTTGAGGGCGACTTGGGATCCGCTGTCGGCTTCTCCCGCCCCAGCCAGCGCCAAGTGGTGGGCAGCAGGGCTGCTGCCAGCACACACTTCAGCAGATCGCCGGGGATAAAGGGGAACACGCCTTTGGTGAGCACGGCCAAGACGGAAGTGGGGCCGACATTCTCGTTCAGCCATACCCCCAGCCAGGTGGCTCCCAAGACGTAGATCAAAACCGAGCAGGAGAGCATGGCCGCTGCCATCTTCCAAGGGCTGCGATCCACCCCCCAGCGCTCCACAAACCAGCCCATCAGCCCTGCAGCCAGGGGAAAGGCCAGCAAGTAGCCCCCTGTCGCTCCGGTTAAGTGGCTGAGCCCAGAGCCGCCGCCGTTGAAGAAGGGCAACCCCAAAAGCCCCTCCAGCAGGTACAGCAGCAAGGCAAGAAAGCCCAGCCTTGCCCCAAAGCCTGCCCCCACCAGCATCACGCCGAAGGTTTGTCCGGTGATGGGTACTGGGGTAAAGGGCAAAGGGATCCGCACCTGCGCCAGTGCCGCTACCAACAAACTTCCCCCCAACACCAGCATTAAATCCCGAACCCAGGAAGGACGGGTCAGAAGGGTTTGCGCCAAAGGTGTGTGAGCAAAAGTAGCAGTCATAGGATATTTAGGGTGCTGAGATACAAGAGATAACAGCCCTTTTCCGGGATCCACCGACCCATCCCAAAAGCTTTTGGCTAGGGATCCGGGTGCCGCAACTAACCGACAAAGGGCCGTATCTGGTTAGTGTATCGCAACCTCAGGATTCTGCACCTATGCACTACCTTGCTTGGCCGCGGCTATCCGTCTGGCGCATCCACTGAATCCGCAGAAGGGTGATGCAAAAAATTAACCACAAAGCCCCCAGGCTATATCCCGCCAGCAGATCGCTGGGCCAATTCAACCCCAAGTAGGCCCGGCTGAAACCAATGAGGA
>NZ_JANSJN010000012.1:5771-38051 GCF_047462555.1 Synechococcus sp. B60.1 | reverse complement strand
GGCGCTATCCCTCCCCACCCGGGTGGGGAATCCCGCGCCTTACGTTAGATTCACTTGTTCTCCGCGGGGCTTCCCGCCGATTAAGCCAAAAGAATCGGCTGCTGACTTTCAGGCTGTCAAGCAGTGCCTCAGCCGTTTTCCCAAGGACTACATCCGGCTGGTGAGGGCAGATTCAGTGAAAAAACAACCGCGGATCGAGACCACTATCCAACGTTCATGAAGGGATCCCACCGCAAACTGGAAGGGGGAGCACGGCGCCAGAGCAAAATGGCACAATGAGGGAGCCCCCTCTTTGCCCAACAGTCCTCTCCAAATCATGCTGTGGCTGCGTCTTCTCCTGGTGGCTTTGTGCGTCGTGTTCATAGGCTGGTTGTCTCTGCCTGCCTATGCCCTCCTCAACGACGACCGCTACGACGGCAACATCTTTGCCCTCTACGGCTCCAACGGCGGCATGGTTCCGCCGCGCGTCTCCCTCAAGCAGGCGAAAGAACAAGGGATCCCGGCCCTCCTCGTTTACTACATTGACGACAGCAGCGACTGCAAAAAATACGCAGCCACCCTGGCCAACCTGCAAGTTCGCTATGGCCGGGCAGTCTATTTCATTCCCTATTCTGTTGATTCCCTCCTGCCTGGGGACGAGCGCGGCCAGTACTACAGCGGCCGAGTTCCCCAGACCCTCCTTTTTGACTCCCAGGGCAACCTCGTCTACCAATCCATTGGCAACCGCCCCATCACCGAAGTGGAAAACGCCATTCGCGCCCTCTTCCAGTTGGATCCTGTCCCCCCAGGGGTGATCAAAGCTAAGCCCTTCAACGAAATTCAGACCGGATTTTCCCGACCCCGTTCCCCTGCCCCCCCAGCCGAGGCACAGCCGTGACCGCCCCTCCCGATTCCCCGGATTTGCTTGAGGCTCTGCAAGCCAAGCTCGAGAGCTTGCAAGCACGGCTGGCCGATCTACGCGAGCTGGAGCGCCTGTCCCAGCTTTCCCCCGAACACTGGGCTGAAATTCAGGCGGAAGTTAGCCAATTGGAACAACGCCTGCAAGCCTACCTGTTGGAAGTGTTTAACCCCGTTCCCACCACCTTTTGGCAGGTGCTGCGTTTTGGCGGCCTCGGTCTGCTCCTTGGCATTGCTCTCCAGCGCTGGGTGCTGAGCTAGCACCCGTTAAGAAAGATCAAAAGTCTTGGATCCCGGAGCCCTTTCCCATGCGCCTGCGACGCCCTAGGCCCTTCAGCTCGAGTACGTCCGCAACTTGCCTGACGATATCCAAACCATCGTCAGCGAGCAAAACACCATCCTCAATCTCGGCGACTTTCTCAATACCACCAAATAATCGATACCGAAGTGGCCCCCAGCCCCTCTCCCAAGCTGAGAACTAGAGCTACGCCCACCATCCAACTTCCCCACACCCCCAGAACCTGCCGCAGCAGCCCCAGACTTTCCCGCACCACCTGGGGGCTCAAGGGACGGGCTGGGATCCCCACCTTGGGCTTCTCCTTCGGGATCCCGCGATAGCAATTAGTGCCTCCCAACTGGATCTGCAGCCGCCAGGCAAAGGCCGCCTCGCTCCACCCCGAATTGGGGCTGGGATCCGCCCGCCCGTCGCGGCGACACCGCTGCCAAAACCCCCAGGGATCCCCGCTGAGCAGGGCCAGGGTCAGCACCGTCAGCCGGCAGGGCAGCCAGGTCAGCACATCCTCACAGCGGGCCGGCACCGTGCCCAAGTAGGTGAAGGGGGCGTGGCGATAGCCCACCATCGAGTCGAGGGTGCTGCTGGCCTTGTAGGCCAAAGCCAAGGGCGCCCCTCCCAAAAAGGCATAGAACAAAGGGGCCGTCGCCCCGTCCGGGGTATTTTCCGCCACCGTCTCGATCACCGCCCGCAAAATCTCCGCCTCCGTCAGGTGCTCTGTATCCCGGCCCACGTAGCGGCTCAGCCGTTGGCGGGCCTGCGGCAGATCCCCCCTTTCCAAGGGATCCAACACCTCCAAGGCGGCAAAGCGCAGGCTGCGCCCCCCCAGGCAACTGGCCATTAGGATGGCGTGCATCAGGATCCCTGCCCAGGGATGGAGAGCCTGGGCAACGGCGATCAGCCCCCAACCTGCTGCGTAGGATCCCGCCAGCAGCGCCAGTGTCAGCATTGCTCCGCCCCACCGTTGTGCCTGTGGGGTCGAACAGTGCTTGAGGATACAGCCTTGTCCCCAGGCGATGACCGCCCCCATTACCCGCACCGGATGGGGCCACCCCCAGGGATCTGCCAACCAGTAATCCAGACCCAAAGCTGCCGCCAGCACCAGGGGAGCGGCCGGCTGACTCGGGAAAAACAGCAAGGTCTCCCTCCCGCAGGCGCGATCAGACCACAAACCCCCCCTCCTGACTTTGGGCTGCCTGCCAACTGCGGGCGTCGAAGTAGAGATCTTCCAGAGTTGTTTCCTCCAACACCTGCTCCACCCGCTGGGCAATCCGCCGCCAGAGGGCCTCCGTTACCCAGTCCAGCCCATCCGCAGAGCCTTCCTGCTGAGCCTCTGCCCTCTCAGAGCTGCCTGGGAGAGGATCCAGAGATTCTCCCACCGCTGCCAAAATGGCGCTGATCGGGATCCGCCGCGGTGCTCGTGCCAGCCGGTAGCCCCCCTGCGCCCCCCGCTGCGAACAGACCAAACCGGCCTGGCGCAGCTCGATCAACAGCTTTTCCAGATAGGGGGCCGGGATCCGCTGTCGCTCAGCAATGGCCCGCACCGAGGCCATCTGCCCCGCGCCGAGCATCGCCAGATCCAGCAAAGCCCGGATGCTATAGGTAGCTCGCGTGGTCAGGCGCACCCGCTTTCTCCCGCCAATCTTCCCCGATCCTGCCACAGGGATCCCGGCCAGAGCGGTTAACCTGGAAAGCGGTACCCGCTTAGCTCTGGCCTTATCGAGATGGAGCGCCCCACCGCCGGTCTCTACTTGGTGGCGACCCCCATCGGCAACCGCGAAGACATTACCCTGCGGGCGCTGCGGGTTTTGCGGGAGGTGGACTGGGTGGCAGCAGAAGACACCCGCCACTCCGGCCAGCTTCTTAAACACTTTCAGATCTCCGCCCGCCTCATCAGCTATCACGAGCACAACACAGCACAGCGGATCCCGCAAATCCTGAAGTATCTGGCAGCAGGGCAGTCGGTGGCTCTAATCAGCGATGCCGGCACACCCGCCATCTCCGATCCGGGTGAAGAACTGGTGCGCGCCTGCATCCAGGCCGGGATCCCCGTGATCCCGGTGCCTGGCCCGGTAGCGGCAGTGGCCGCCTTGGCTGCTTCTGGGCTGGCCACAGGGCGGTTTGTCTTCGAGGGTTTTTTGCCGCTCAAGACCAGCCAGCGGCAGGCCCGTCTGCAACAACTGGCCCAAGAAGAGCGCACCATCGTCCTCTACGAAGCCCCCCACCGCCTGCAGCAAACTCTGCAAGATCTCCTGGCTCACTGCGGCCCGGAGCGGCAGATCGTGCTGGCCCGTGAGCTGACTAAGCTGCACGAGTCCTTCTGGCGGGGATCCCTGGCCGCCGCTCTGGAGCACTGCGCCGCCCAGCCACCGCGGGGAGAGTTCACCCTTGTTCTAGAGGGGCGGCCTTCCCCTGAAAAAGATGCAGAAACCTCCCCTTCCGAAGCGGAAGTTCGCCAGGAGCTGGCCCGCCTGCTGGCCGAGGGCCTCTCCCGCTCCGCCGCCAGCCGGCAACTGGCCCAGCGCTTCCAGGGATCCCCCCTCTGGACGCGGCGCCGCCTTTATGATCTCTCTTTGCAACTGGAGCCGCTGCCCGGCTCGGATTGCTCCTCGGCAGTCGAGCTTTCTTCTGCAACCGACGACGAGACAGACTCCTAGAGCATGGCGCGCATCTTGTTGGTGGACGACGAAGTGGAGTTGGCCGATTCCCTGGCCCAGCACCTGCGGCGAGAGGGCCACAGCGTGGACGTGGCCTACGAGGGAAACAGTGCCTGGGAGCTGCTGCAGAAGCCCCCAGCTCCACCCTACGACCTACTGGTACTGGACTGGATGTTGCCGGGCCTGTCCGGCCTCTCCCTCTGCCAACAGGTGCGCCAAGTGGAAAGGACTGCGTCCCGCGCCACCCCCATTCTCTTCCTAACCGCCAGAGATACCCTCGACGACCGGGTGGAAGGGCTGGACGCCGGCGCCGACGACTACCTGGTCAAGCCCTTCGAGCTGCGGGAGCTGCTGGCGCGGGTGCGGGCCCTCTTGCGGCGGGCCGCCAGCCCCGGCGAAGGGATCCCTCGCCTGCAAATTGGGGATCTGGAGCTGGATCGGGAGAACCAAGTGGCCTACCGCCAGGGGCGGATGATCCACCTCTCCCAAAAGGAATTCCGCCTGCTGGAGTACTTCATGACCCACCCCGGCCAGTTGCTCACCCACGAGCAGATCTACGAGCGGGTGTGGGCCGGCGAGGATCCCCCCAGCAGCAACGTCCTGGCCGCCCAGGTGCGCCTGTTGCGGCGTCGCCTGCGCTTGCCCGGCTCCCCCGAGTTGATCCACGCCGTCTATGGCAAAGGCTACCGCTTCGGGCCCGTGGCCGAGGATCCCTAGCAGTCATCAACTCCCCTCTCCCGCCGGGAGCGGGGCTGGGGGTGAGGGCATTACTTAGACTTGAGCTTCTCCGCCTTCTCAATGGCCTCTTCGATAGTGCCCACCAGGTAAAAAGCCTGCTCCGGCAGATCGTCCAGTTCCCCCGACAAAATGCGCTGGAAGCCCTTGATGGTGTCCTCCAACTTCACGTACTTGCCGGGCGAGCCGGTGAAGACCTCCGCCACAAAGAAGGGCTGCGACAGGAAGCGCTCGATACGGCGGGCACGGGCCACCACCAGCTTGTCCTCTTCCGACAGCTCGTCCAACCCCAGAATGGCGATGATATCCTGCAGCTCTTTGTAGCGCTGCAGCGTTTGCTTCACCGCCTGGGCGGTGTTGTAGTGCTCCTCACCCACAATGTCTGCCTGCAAGATGGTGGAGGAAGAATCCAGAGGATCCACCGCCGGGTAGATGCCCTTGGCGGCCAAGCTGCGCGACAGCACCACTGTCGAATCCAGGTGGGCAAACGTCGTCGCCGGTGCCGGATCCGTCAAGTCGTCAGCAGGCACATACACCGCCTGCACCGAAGTGATGGATCCCTGCTTGGTAGAGGTGATGCGCTCTTGCAGGTTGCCCATTTCCGTAGCCAAGGTGGGCTGGTAGCCTACCGCTGAGGGCATGCGGCCCAACAGCGCCGACACTTCCGACCCGGCCTGCACAAAGCGAAAGATGTTGTCGATAAACAGCAGCACATCCTGCTTGTTGACGTCGCGGAAGTACTCCGCCATCGTCAGGGCAGTCAGGCCCACCCGCATACGGGCGCCCGGCGGCTCGTTCATCTGGCCGTACACCAGCGCCACCTTGTCCAGCACCCCCGATTCTTTCATCTCGTTGTAGAGGTCGTTCCCCTCGCGGGTGCGCTCTCCCACGCCTGCAAACACCGATAGGCCGGAGTGCTCCTCGGCGATGTTGTGGATCAGCTCCTGGATGAGCACTGTTTTGCCAACGCCAGCGCCGCCAAACAGGCCCACCTTGCCACCTCTCTTGAAGGGGGCCAGCAGGTCGATCACCTTGATGCCGGTTTCAAAGGGCTCCGGTTTGACGGTCAGCTCCACAAAGGGCGGCGCGCTGCGGTGGATAGGAGCAAACTCCTTGGCTTGCACCGGCTCACCTTGATCCACCGGCTCCCCCAGCACGTTGAAAATGCGACCCAGGGTAGCCTCGCCCACCGGCACGGTAATCGGGGCACCTGTATCCACCACTGGCATGCCCCGCACCAAGCCATCGGTAGAAGACATAGCCACAGCCCGCACGCGGTTATCCCCCAAAAGCTGCTGCACCTCAAAGGTGACTTTGACCTTCAGGCCGCTTTCGGTCGTCGCTTCCACCTTGAGAGCGTTGTAGATTTCAGGCAGCTTGCCGCTGGGAAACTCGGCGTCGATTACAGGCCCAATGACCTGAGTGATGTAGCCAACGTTGGTCGCAGTAGCGGTGGCAGTAACCATGGTCGAGGCTCAGCTCCTTGTGTGCTCAGTTGCAGTTATGGACTCAGCGATGCCGGATGGGAGTTGAAATCAACATCAGAATGGGCCATGAGTCAGCCTGGGCGGTTGGATCCCGGTAGCAAAAGCCAACGGGTCTGCCCCGGGACTTCGGTCTCACTGCTCGGTTCTTTTCTGCCCAAAGGTACCGCTTCCAGGCCCAGACAAAACCCTAGCTGATGTCTTAGGGGTTAGACTACTGGGTTTTTGAAGCGGCTGACTACCCATGCCGCCATACAAAAGCTACCACAAGGCCGTCCCAAAGGACAGGACGGGGATTTAAACCCAGTTTTTGGATCCATCGGCCTTCGGCAATGGCTTTGGCTTCCCCACCCAGTAGGGAACCTGGCTCAGTACTCAAAGGTCATCGGCGGGAAACGGGAGGAGGAGAAGCGGCCCGTGGCCGGTTCTGGAGCAGCGGCGGGATCCCGAAAGCGCTCTGCCTCCTGCTGAAAACGCTGTAGCGCTTGTTCGATTTCCCAGAGCCTTGCTTGAATCTGCCCTTGCCGTTCCTGAATGAACTCCAATTCCTGGTTGAGCCGCTGCTTTTCCACAGTGAGCTGCTGCATCTCGGCATAGAGAGCAGATTCGGTTTTGCGGCGAGGGATCGAGCGCAACTTTGGGCGGGGCCGGGAGCGGGGCACGCGGGGCAAGCTCATAACAGAACAGATGGGATCCAGAGAAAAGGGCGCTGCGCCCATCCTAGCGCGCTCTTGTAGGCCAGAGGGCCAGTGGCCTTGGCAGATATTCGGATCTAGAGACAGGAGCAAGGCATGGCCGATAGGCGCTGCCTGGAGGATTTGCGCCCTTGGCGGCAACCCTGTTCCTCGGTAGGATCCGACTTGTCTGGCATGGGGAAAAGCAATGGTCGAAACCGCAGCGGAACTGTTGCAGCGTTATGGCAGCGGTGAGCGGGACTTCAGCAACAGCCAATTGGCCGAAGCCGACCTGGCTGGTGCCGACTTGGCTGGGATCGACCTGGGCGGGGCAATCCTCCAGCAGGCCAAATTGGGCGCTGCCAACCTGGAGCGGGCCTACCTGGGCGGCGCCGACCTCAGCCAAGCCGACCTTCAGGGATCCAACCTGCGCCTGGCTAACCTGGAAAAAGCCAAGTTGCCGGGATCCCGATTGCAAGGGGCCAACCTGCGCGGCGCCAACCTGAGCGCAGCCGACCTGAGGGGTGCCGATCTCAGCCAGGCCGACCTGGCGGGGGCCAACCTCAGCGGCGCCAACCTAAAAGGGGCCAACCTCAGGGGCTGTAAACTTAAGCTGGCCAACCTGCGGGGAGCCTGTTATGACACAGCCACTCACCTAGAAGCAGATGTCGCCCCCGCCGAGTTGGGCATGGTTTCCGCCTAGCCTGCAGCTAGTTGTCCTAAGGCTCCAGATCCAAAATCTCCTGGATCTCGGCATCGGTATAGCCCACCGCCCGCAGCTTCTCCGCCACGGCCTCGATCTCCTGCGCCGACAGCGCGTGCTGGCGTACCCGATCCCAGAGATTGGCCACAATCTGGAGCAGCAAACCGCTGCTTTCCGCCTCAAACAGCTCAAAAGCCGTTGCCAACTCGATAACCTGCAACACCTCCTCGGCGCTGCCAATTGGCTGATCGAGAGATTGTTCCTCCAGATCCACCAGCAACTGGCGCAATTGATTCAGGCCCTCCCCAAGAGCAGACATACCCCAGGCTCCTCAACGGCACCTGAGCACTCACCCTAACAGGCTTGCCTGCCTGGGCAAAAGGGATCCGATGAATTCCGCGCCACCTAAGGCTATTCTGAGTAGAGGAACAATTGAGTGGCAAGCGCCAGGATTGTTGAAGGGCCGGCGAAGCGGTTCACAACAATCTACAACGACAAAAGGAGATGCACGAGTATGGCCCCAGCGAACGTCCTGCCCAACACCCCTCCCTCCCCCGCTGATGGGGGCGGTACTGCCCTAGACTACAGCAGCCCAGGGTATCGGCAGGCCTACTCCCGCATCAACGGTATTGTTATCGAAGGGGAACAAGAAGCCCACGACAACTACCTCAAGCTGGCCGAAATGCTGCCGGAAGCTGCAGAGGAGCTGCGCAAGCTGGCCAAGATGGAATTGCGCCACATGAAGGGCTTCCAGGCCTGCGGCAAAAACCTGCAGGTGGAACCCGATGTGGAGTTTGCCCGCGCCTTTTTCGCGCCTTTGCGGGACAATTTCCAAAGTGCCGCAGCGGCAAGGAACCTGGTCTCCTGTTTTGTCATTCAGTCTTTGATCATCGAGTGCTTTGCCATCGCTGCCTACAACATCTACATCCCGGTCGCCGATGACTTTGCCCGCAAGATTACCGAGGGGGTAGTTAAGGACGAGTATCTGCACCTCAATTTTGGGGAGCGCTGGCTGGGCGAACACTTTGCCGAGGTCAAAGCCCAGATCGAAGCGGCCAACGCCCAAAATCTGCCTCTAGTCTGGCAGATGCTGCAGCAGGTAGAGGCGGATGTGGAAGCCATTTACATGGATCGCGAGGCCATTGTAGAAGATTTCATGATCGCCTACGGCGAGGCCCTGGCCAACATCGGTTTCAACACTCGCGAGGTGATGCGCCTCTCGGCCCAGGGTTTGCGGGCTGCCTGACCCACCTCAACTCTGCCTGCCGATTGGTTTTCCGGCCTGGCTGGAACGTTCCCTACCCTTCCTGGGTGCGGACATGTTTTGATGGGATCCGGATGGAGCTCATAAGTATTGAAGTGAGTGAGCATCTATGTTCGGCCTGATCGGGCACCTGACCAGCCTGGCCCACGCAAAACGGGTGGCAGATAAGCTGGGGTATTCCGAATATGCGGAGAGCGACCTGGAATTTTGGTGCATGGCTCCGCCTCAGGTGGTGGACGAGATCGTGGTGACCAGCATCACAGGCCAAAAAATCTATGGCCAGTACGTCGAATCCTGTTTCCTGCCGGAAATGTTGGCGGGGGGACGGGTAAAAGCGGCCTGTCGCAAGATTTTGAATGCGATGGCCTTGGCGCAGCGGCGCGGCTTGAACATCACCACCCTGGGAGGATTTAGCAGCATTATTTTCGAGAATTTTCGCCTTGACACCCTCCGGCGGGTGCGCAACATCGACCTGGAAATTCGGCGTTTTACCACCGGCAACACCCACACAGCCTATATTATCTGTCAGCAATTGCAGGCAGCGGCCCAGCGCTACGCCATGGATTTGGCAGCCGCCACAGTTGCCGTGGTGGGGGCCACCGGCGATATCGGTAGTGCCATCTGCCAGTGGTTGGTAGCCCACACTTCCCCGGCCAAATTGCTGTTGATAGCCCGCGAGCGGCGACGCCTGGAAGAGCTGCAGGCCAAACTTAAAAAAGGGGAAATCTCTTCCTTGGAAGAGGCCTTGCCCCGCGCCGATTTCATCGTCTGGGTGGCCAGCATGAGCCAAGGGGTGGCCCTCGATCCTCAGGTGTTGCCGGATCCCTGCGTGATCATCGACGGTGGCTACCCGAAAAACATCGCCTCCAAGTTGCAGCGCAAGGGGCTGTACGTGATCGACGGCGGCATGGTGGAACACTCTCTCGATATCGAGTGGAATATTATGCAGTTTTTGAATGTGGCCAACCCGGCCCGCCAGCTCTTTGCCTGCTTTGCCGAGGCGATGCTCCTGGAGTTCGAGGGCCTACACACCAATTTCAGTTGGGGCCGCAACTTGATTACCCTAGAAAAACTGGATTTAATCGGGCAACTGTCTCGCAAGCATGGCTTCCGCCCCCTCATGCCCGAAGCCTAGCTCCAGCTAGGCCGACCCTCTGAAAAGCGGTAGGAAAATAGACAACGCTGCGAGAGAGCCACCATGTCCCAATCCTTTACCACCCACCTCTGGCAGACAATCGAGCCTATCTACCAACAGATCTTGGATCACCCCTTTAACCAAGAGCTGGCGGCAGGCAGCCTCTCGCGGCAGCGCTTCCAGTTCTACCTGCAGCAAGATGCTCTTTATCTCACCGATTTTGCCCGCGCCCTCGCCTTGATCGGGGCTCGTTCTGAAGGGGCTGAGCGGGTGGTGAGTTTCTTGAACTTTGCCCTGGGGGCCATTGTGGCCGAACGCAGCCTGCACGAGAGTTACTTTCGCCTCTACAACATCCAGCCGGAGACAACCTACGCTCCTGCCTGCTTCGCCTACACCCGTTTTCTATTGGCCTCGGCTGCCTTGGATCCCTACGAGGTGGCCATGGCCGCCGTGCTGCCCTGCTTCTGGATTTACCGTGAGGTGGGATCCGCCATTTACCGCACCGCCAAGCCCAACAATCCTTACCAACAATGGATCGACACCTACGCGGGGGAAGAATTTGCCCAGGTGGTGCAACAGGCCCTTGCCATCACCGACTCCTTGGCTGCGCAGACCACAGCGGCGATGCGGGAAAAGATGACCGCCGCTTTTGTAGCCGCCTCCCGCCTGGAATGGCTGTTTTGGGACAGCGCCTACCGCCTGGAAACCTGGCAGCCGGCTTGATCCCTGCCGGGCCCGGCGGCTCAGCAAGGTAGTCGCTGCCATTGCAAGTGGCTATGGAACAGCCCCTCCGTTGATCTCCAGCTCCCCTCTCCCCTTGGGGCAGAGGGGTTGGGGATGAGGGGCAGCAACGACTACACAGCCTTTGGCCAAACGTCCGGCCACTGCAGAATCTTCAGCTCAAAACTCGATCAGGGGGGTGGATGGCGGAGATGGAGACAACAACTGCAGCGCCCGCTCAAAGACGGCGTCCAGCATCGCCTCTGTCAGCCGCTGGGTGGCCGTGTTGCGCCGGCTGGGGTGGTAAGACGTCAGCAAATAGCGACCCTCTCCCAAAGGAACAACGCAGTTGTGGCCAAAGCGGGGGCGGGGCCTGAGAGGCGGCAAGAGCGCCAAGGTGTAGCGAAAGGCAAAATGGCCTAACGCTAAGATCACCCGTACCTGGGCCAGCAACTCCAACTCGCGCTTTAAGTAGCTCAAGCAGGCTTTGGCTTCTGGGGCGCTGGGGCGGTTGTCTGGCGGCGCGCAGCGCACCACGGCTGAGATGTAGCAATCCCGCAATTGCAGTCCATCCTCCCGGTGCAGGGAGATGGGTTGATTGGCAAAACCGGCCCGGTACAGAGCGCGAAATAGCCAATCCCCGCTGGGATCCCCGGTAAACACCCGGCCTGTACGGTTGCCCCCATGGGCGGCTGGCGCCAAGCCGATCACCCACAGCCGCGCCTGCGGATCCCCAAACCCCGGCACCGCTCGGCCCCAGTAGGTCTGCTCCCGAAAACGGGCCACCTTTCGCTGGGCAACCCCTTCTCGCCAAGCCACCAGGCGGGGGCAGCGGCAGCAAGCAGCGATCTCAGCCTGTAGGGCCGCCCAGGACTGGGGATCCGTCAACGCCTCACTCTTCTTCTCCCTCATCCTCCACTGGCTCGTCGAAGGCAGGGGTGGAGTCGTCAATGAGCTGGTCGTCCTCCAAGATCAGGCGGGGCGGCAGCTCTGGCAGCACGACAGGCTCCTCCTCTTCCTCGGGCTCCGGTTCTGGCGCCGTTTCCTCGTAGGTGCTGAAGCCGGTGCCCGCCGGGATCAAGCGCCCGATGATCACGTTCTCCTTCAAACCCCGCAGCCAGTCGGACTTGCCTTCGATGGCCGCCTCCGTCAGCACCCGCGTGGTCTCCTGGAAGCTGGCCGCCGAGATGAAGCTGTCGGTGTTCAAGCTGGCCTTGGTGATCCCCAGCAGAACGGGCGTGTACTTAGCCGGCGCCCCGCCGGTGATGGCCATGGTGGCGTTGGTCTGCTGGATTTCCCGCAACTCCACCAGCTCGCCCGGCAACAGGACGGTGTCGCCGCTGTCGTCCACCCGCACCTTGGAGGTCATCTGGCGCACCACAATCTCGATGTGCTTGTCGGCGATCTCCACCCCTTGCGAGCGATAGACGTTCTGTACCTCGTTGACCAGGAAGCGCTGCACCTCCCGCAAGGCCAGCCGTGCGGCTTGGTCGTCGCCCAAGGTTTGGCGATGGTACTCGAAGTAGATCTCCAAGAGGTCGTGGGGGTTGGCCGGGCCGTCGGTCAGCGGATCCCCCACCTGTACCGGCTGGCCATCGACCACAATCAGGTTTTGCCCCGGCAACACCGAGTATTCCGTAACCGTGCCATCCGCTTCGATGACCCGCAGATCCGGCTCTTCTCCCCGCCAGCTCAATTGCACCGTGCCGGGCCGCTTGGCCAAAACACACATTTCCTTGGGTTTGCGGGCCTCCAACAGCTCCTCAATCCGCGGCAGACCCTGGATGATGTCTCCCGTCTTGGCCCGCTCAAACACCAAGAGAGCCAGGGCATCCCCCCGCTGCACCAGATCCCCATCTCGCACCTGCAGAATGGCACCTGCCGATACCAAATAGGGCCGCGCCAACCGCAACACCACTTGGTCATCGGCAATCTGCATCACTTGCCCCGACTCAGGAGCAGGGATCCCCGGCGCCAGCTCATCGCCGGCCCGCACCAGCGCTCCCCCCTCGACGCTGGCTTGGCCCGTCAGAGGCACCGTCAGCAGGTCGTCGTCGGTAACCACCAGAACCCGTCGCACCACTTCCGCGCCCTGGCGGATCCCTTGCACGATCCCGGCTTTTTTGGCCTGAATCTCGGTGCGGGCAATAACACCTCCCCTGCCGATACTGTCTCCTTCACTCACCAACAGCCGCGTGTGGGTACTCCCCTGGGTGAGATCTGCCTCCACGTCGCGGCGCAGCAGCAGGGTTTCCAGGATCACCAGTTGCAGGCGACGGATACTGGGATCCCTCTCATCTTGGATCAGCTCAATATCGGCCTTCAGTTGCGGGGCGTCGGTATCGATCTCCAGCACCAGTTGTGTGCGCAGCAGTTCTACCGGCCCCACCGACTTCACCCGCTCCCCATCCTTGAAGGGAACGCGCTGCACCGCCCGCAGGCGAATGGAGCGGCCAGACTCGCTGGTAGACTCTTGGCTGGGCACCAACGGGCGGTCGGGAATCTCGTACTCCTGCACTGGGCGCAGTAGCAGACCTGGCCCTTCAGGAGTCTCCACCTGCTCCAGATAGACCAACCGGTCAGGGACGATGCTGCTGAGCAGCTTCTGGCCTGGCTGGATTAGCGTGCCGGTGGGTATTTCCAAGTCGGCGGGGTCATCCACTAGATGCAAGGAGCCGGGCTTAATGATGATCTCCCGCAGGATGTCATTTTTCTGGATAACTTCGACAACGCCGGCATTTTGGCAGAAGATGTCCTTCACCACCTCGGTGCCGGCTTCTACGTACTGGCCATCTTCCACATTTAAGAGGGAGATGTCCTTGTTCACCTCGTGAGTCTCCTCCGGGATCCACAGCAGGGTGCCGCCCCGGATCACCTCGTAGCCCTGCTTCGCCTTGCCCCGCCGTGCCACCTCGACACCGGCAAACTTCACCAGGCCACCCGTCTGGGTGCGGAAATGGTTCTCGATCAGCTCCGCCACCACCTCGTCGTTACCCACCTTGGTACCTGGCGTAGCCTTGAGGACAAAGGTTTGCCCGCTGGCCGTATCCAGCAAAAATTGCTCCCGGCCCTGGTGGGATTCCACCCGCACCCGCGCTTCATGCAACACCACTGCGGCGTTGATGATCTCCACCTCGCGCCCGCTCTTGCTGTCGCTGCGCTCCGGTAGCCGCACAATGCCACCGTGCTCGGTTACCAGCGAGGTCTCAGCGATCACATCCCCCGCCTGCACCCGATCCCCGTTTTTCACCACCGGCTCGGCCCCTGGCGGCAGGTTGTACACCTGGCCGGACATCACCCAGATCAACCCTTGCCGCTGCGCGGTGTAGGTGGTGTTGCCCTGGCGGTCGGTTTTCTCCTCGATGGGCAGATCGGCAAAGCGGATTTCCCCCGCTAAGTCGGCCACCACCTCCTTCTGGGCTTTCTCGGTGCTCTTGCGTACGGCCTTGGCCAACGCCACTTCCGCAATCAACTGATCCCGCTGCACCTGGGCCCCGTCCCGCACCAGCAGGGTGGATCCCTGAGTCAGGTCGAAGACTTCCCGTCGCCCCTCCGGCCCTTCCAGGACAATTTGGTTGTTCACCTCCACCTGCAGGGCATCGTCGCCGTGGCGGGTGCGGAAGGGGCGGGTGCGCAGGTTTTTCGGGAACCGCACCACGCCGGCGAAGGGGGCGCGAATTTGGCGGGCCACCTCCCCGGTAAATACACCTCCCGTGTGGAAGGTGCGCATGGTCAACTGGGTGCCCGGCTCCCCAATCGATTGGGCGGCGATGATCCCGACCGCCTCTCCGAGATCCACCAGACGGGAGTGGGCCAGGCTCCAGCCGTAACACATGCGGCACACCGAGCGGTTGGCCTCACAGGTGAGGGGAGAACGCACCATCACCTGCCGGATGCCCGCCTCCACGATGGCTTTGGCCAAGTCGTGATCTACCTCTTGGTTGCGACGGGCAATGATCTCCTGGGTTTGCGGGTGTACTACATCACGAGCCAGCACCCGGCCCACCAGGCGCTCCTCCAGCGACACCACCACCTTGTCCCCATCCATCAGGGGTTCCAGCAGGATCCCTTGGTCGGTGCCGCAGTCGGATTCCCGCACGATGACATCTTGAGACACGTCCACCAGGCGGCGGGTCAGGTAGCCGGAGTCGGCAGTGCGCAAAGCCGTGTCCACCAAACCTTTGCGGGCCCCATAGGAAGAGATGATGTATTCGGTAACGGTCAGGCCCTCGCGGAAATTGGTTTTAATCGGCAAGTCGATGATCTCCCCTTGCGGGTTGGCCATCAGGCCGCGCATGCCCACCAACTGCCGCACCTGCGAGACGTTCCCCCTTGCCCCCGAGTTGGCCATCATGTATACGGAGTTGAGGGGATCGTTCTGGCGGAAGTTGCTGAGCATCTCCTCCTTGATTTGGTCGTTGGTCTGGTTCCAGGTGTCAATCACCTTCTGGTAGCGCTCCACCTCTGTGATCTCGCCGCGGGTGTAGCGCTCCGTGGCTGCCTCGATCTCCGCTTCCGCCTGGGCCAACAACTGCCGCTTGCTGGGCGGAATGCGCAGATCCTCGATGCTGATGGAAACGGCAGCCTGGGTGGCGTATTTGAAGCCCATGGCCTTCAGGGCATCCGCCATTTGGGCAGTGCGGGCAGTGCCGTAGCGGGCAAATGACCAGGCAATCAGGTTGCGCAGCTCTTTTTTGCCGATTTGATAGTTGCGGAAGGGTACAGGGGGCGGCGGAGTCTCGGCTTTGGCGCCGTCAGCGGCCTGCCGGATTAAACCGGCGGAAAAGCGTCCTTTTTCGCTCATAATGCCTCAGTGATAACTCTGACAGTTCTGGACAAGGGGGTAGGGATCCTAGCTGCCTATCGACAAGGGCAACGTCCATAGGGGCAGCTTCAAGCAGACAAAATATCTTGCACCGTTTTGTTGAAGATGATCCGGCCCGCCGTGGTGCGAATGTATTGGCTGATCACGTTGCCGTCTTGATCCTCGCGGATGCGGCGGTAGTTGGTGATCTTGAGGCGGGTGCCGCCCGGCTCCTCGATAATCTGGGGCTCCGACTCTTTTTCCTCCTTGCCCAACTCCATCGGGCCGCTGTAGCGCACCCAGATTTTGCTGTGCAGGCCGATGACGCCGCGGTCGTAGGCGATGAGGGCGTCCTCCAGGCTGGCAAAATAACGATCGCCAAGGTCGGGGGCGTGGGGATTGTCCGCCGTCAGATAGTAGCACCCCAAAACCATGTCTTGGCTGGGGGTGATAATTGGAGCGCCGGTGGCCGGAGAGAGGATGTTGTTGGTGGCCAACATCAGCAAGCGCGCTTCTGCCTGGGCTTCCAACGACAGGGGCACGTGCACGGCCATCTGGTCGCCATCGAAGTCGGCGTTGAAGGCCGGGCAGACCAAGGGGTGGAGCTGAATCGCCCTCCCCTCCACCAGGATTGGTTCAAAAGCTTGGATCCCGAGGCGGTGCAACGTTGGAGCACGGTTGAGCAAAACTGGGTGGCCGTCGATTACGTCCTCCAGCACGTCCCAAACCTGCGGGTCGTTGCTCTGGATCAGCTTTTTGGCGGCTTTGATGTTGTTGACGATGCCCCGCTTGATCAACTTGTGGATCACAAAGGGCTGAAACAGCTCGATGGCCATCTCTTTGGGCAAGCCACACTGGTGCATGCGCAGGTTGGGCCCTACCACGATTACCGAACGCCCAGAGTAGTCCACCCGCTTGCCGAGCAGGTTTTGCCGGAAACGCCCCTGCTTGCCCTCGATGATATCGGAGAGGGACTTGAGAGGACGGTTGTTGGCCCCCACCACCATGCGCCCCCGCCGACCGTTGTCGATCAGGGCGTCCACCGCCTCCTGCAGCATACGCTTCTCGTTGCGCACGATGATCTCCGGCGCCATGATCTCCTGCAGCCGCGCCAAGCGGTTGTTGCGGTTAATCACGCGGCGGTAGAGATCGTTGAGGTCACTGGTGGCAAAGCGGCCTCCATCCAACTGCACCATCGGGCGCAGATCCGGCGGGATCACCGGCAACACCCGCAGCACCATCCACTCTGGCCGGGCTCCCGTGGCGATGAAGTTGTCGATCACCCGCAGCCGCTTGATTAGGCGCGCCCGCTTTTGGCCGCGGGCGCTGGCGATCTCCTCCCGCAACTGCTCCGCCTCTTTTTCCAGGTCAATATCCTTGAGCAGGCGTTCGATCGCCTCCGCCCCAATCATGGCCCAGTTCTCCGGCAGTTGCAGCTCGGATCCCTCCTCGTACATCTGATCCTCGATCTCGAGGTATTGATCCTCGGTCAGCAACTGCTTGTAGGAGAGGTTGGGAGCGTTGCCCGGATCCACCACTACGTAGGCGTTAAAGTACACCACCTGCTCCACGTCCCGCAGCGGCATGTCCAGCAGGGTAGCGATGTGGCTAGGGATCCCTTTCAGGTACCAAACGTGGGTGACCGGGGCAGCCAACTTGATGTAGCCCATGCGGTGACGGCGCACCCGCGACTCGGTTACCTCCACTCCACAGCGCTCGCAAACAATGCCGCGGTGCCGCACGCGCTTGTACTTGCCACAGTGGCACTCCCAGTCCTTAACTGGCCCAAAGATGCGCTCACAAAAGAGGCCATCCATCTCCGGCTTGAGGGTCCGGTAGTTGATGGTCTCTGGCTTGGTGACTTCTCCCACCACTTGGCCGTTAGGCAGGGTGCGCTGGCCCCACTCCATAATCCGCTCCGGAGAAGCCAGCCCAATCTTGACATAGTCAAAGCGCTGATCTGTTCTGGCCATTGCCATTTCTCCTAACTTGCTGCCCTAGCACCTACAAAGCAAGGGAAGAGGAACTACACCCCCCCTCTCCTGAGCCGAATGGGATCCCAGCCGTCCCCAGCATCAATCAAAAATCGTCCTCCTCCTCCCTGTCTTCGTCTTCCTCGCGGCTGCGGCCGGCTAAGGTAAAGGTTCCTCCTGCCCCTGGAGAAAGATCCTCGGATGTAACGGATTCATAAGTGGGCCGCGAGGGGGTGTGGCGGTTGGAGACATCGGCCATCAGATCCACCTCCACATCGCGGGTCTGGCCATCGCTGTCTACCTCCACCTTATGGACAGACACATCCAGGCAGAGAGACTGCAGCTCCCGCACCAACACCTTGAAGGATTCCGGCGTGCCGGGTCGAGGGATGGGCTTGCCCTTGACAATGGCGTTGAGGGCCTCGTTGCGCCCCACCATATCGTCCGACTTGACGGTGAGCAGCTCCTGCAAAATGTAGGCCGCCCCAAACGCCTCCAGAGCCCACACCTCCATCTCGCCAAAGCGCTGGCCACCCTGCTGCGCCTTGCCCCCCAGGGGCTGCTGGGTTACCAGCGAGTAGGGGCCAGTAGAGCGGGCGTGGATCTTGTCGTCCACCAAGTGCACCAGCTTCAGCATGTAGGCACGGCCCACCGTAACCGGCTGGTCGAAAGGCTCACCCGTGCGGCCGTCAAACACCTGAACTTTGCCACAGTACTTGCCTTCAGGGTTGAAGATCCAGTCCTTGCCAGTCTTCTCGCGCGCCTCCCGCAACTTGGCCTCCACTGTCAGCCGGGAAGCCTCCAAGCCGTGCATTTCATCGAAGGGCATTAGCTTAAAGCGTACCCCTAGGTGCTCTGCTGCCCAGCCCAGTAGGCACTCATACACTTGGCCCACGTTCATGCGGGAGGGCACCCCTAGGGGGTTGAGCACCACATCCACTGGGGTGCCATCTGGCAGGTAGGGCATGTCTTCAATCGGCAAGATGCGGGAGATGATGCCCTTGTTGCCGTGGCGGCCCGCGATCTTGTCCCCCACCTGGATCTTGCGCTTGAGGGCGATGTAAACCCGCACCACCATGTTGGCACCTGGCGGCAGCTCGTCCCCCTGCTCGCGGGTGAAGATGCGCACATCCACCACCCGCCCGCGCTCGCCGTTGGGCACCCGCAGCGAGTTGTCCCGCACGTCGCGGGCTTTCTCGCCGAAAATGGCCCGCAACAGCCGCTCCTCCGGCGGTTGATCCGATTCCCCTTTGGGAGTGACCTTGCCCACCAAAATATCGCCGGCTTCCACCCAAGCCCCAATGCGCACAATGCCGTTCTCGTCCAGGTTGCGCAGGGCATCTTCCCCCACGTTGGGAATCTCGCGAGTGATCTCTTCCGGCCCTAGCTTGGTCTGCCGGGCTTCGATCTCGTACTTCTCGATGTGTACCGAGGTGAAGACGTCGTCGTAGACCAGCCGCTCGCTGATCAGGATGGCATCTTCGTAGTTGTAGCCCTCCCAAGGCATGTAGGCCACCAACACGTTTTGGCCCAAGGCCAGTTCGCCCCCCTCGGTAGCCGGACCGTCCGCCAGCACCTGCCCGGGCACCACCCGATCCCCCGCGTAGACAAGAGGGCGCTGGTTGAGACAGGTATCTTGGTTGGAGCGCTGGTACTTCTGCAAACGGTAAACAATCGGATCCCCGCCGTCGTCTGGCCGCACCACGATTTCGTCGGCAGAAACATAGGTCACCACGCCACTGGTGCGCGACACCACCACCATGCCAGAGTCCCGCGCCGCCTGGGCTTCCAGGCCAGTGCCCACGTAAGGCCGATCCGGCTTCAGCAGAGGCACTGCCTGCCGCTGCATATTCGCCCCCATGAGGGCGCGGTTGGCGTCGTCGTGCTCCAAAAAGGGGATCAAGGAGGTGGCCACCGAGATGACCTGCACCGGAGCCACCTGCACGTAATGCACCTCGCTGGGGTGAGCGGTGGTAAATTCCTGGCGGTAGCGCACCGGCACCAGATCGACGGTGATGCGGCCCTCGGCATCTACCGGCACGTCCCCCGGCGCCACGCGATATTCGTCCTCTTCGTCGGCGGTAAGGTAGACCATCCCCAGATCCTTGCGCACCACGCCGTTCTCAACGCGGTAGTAGGGGCTTTCGATAAAGCCGTACTGGTTGACGCGGGCGTGGGTGGCCAGGGATCCAATCAGCCCGGCGTTGGGGCCTTCGGGAGTTTCGATGGGGCAGATGCGTCCGTAGTGGCTGGGGTGGATATCCCGCACGGCAAAGCCGGCCCGCTCCCGGCTCAGGCCACCGGGGCCTAAGGCCGACAGCCGCCGCTTGTGGGTCAGCTCCGCCAGCGGGTTGGTCTGATCCATGAACTGGGAGAGCTGGCTGGAGCCGAAAAACTCCTTGATGGCCGCCACCAAGGGCTTGGGGTTGACCAGCGAGGCTGGGGTGAGGTTCTCTGACTCGGAGACCGTCATGCGCTCGCGGATGATCCGCTCCAGGCGGTTGAGGCCCACCCGTACTTGGTTTTGCAAGAGCTCGCCCACCGAGCGCACGCGGCGGTTGCCCAGGTGGTCGATGTCGTCCACATGGCCGATGTCGTACTCCAAGTTAATCAGGTAGTCGATGACGGCCAAGATGTCCGTGACGGTGAGCACCCGCACATTTTCCGCCACGTTGAGATTGAGCTTTTTGTTCAGCTTGTAACGCCCTACTCGGCCCAGGTCGTAGCGCTTGGGATCGAAGAAGCGGGATTCCAACAACTGCTGCCCACCGGACACAGTGGGAGGCTCGCCGGGCCGCAGCTTGCGGTACAGCTCCATCAGGGCTTCTTCTTCGCTGTAGTGCCCCTCTTTTTCCATGGTTTTTTGGAAAAATTCGGGGTGGCGCAGGCTGTCGTAGATCTCCGAGTCGCTCAGGCCCAAAGCCTTGAGCAGAACTGCCGCCGAGAGCTTGCGGGTTTTGTCAATGCGCACCCACACCAGGCCGTTTTTGTCGGTCTCAAACTTCAGCCAGGCGCCCCGGTTGGGAATCAGGCTGGCGCTGTAGGTGCGGCGACCGTTTTTGTCCAGTTCCGACTTGTAGTAGACGCCGGGGCTGCGCACGATCTGGTTGACGATCACCCGCTCGGCGCCGTTGATGATAAAGGTACCCCGATCCGTCATCAAAGGCAGCTCGCCGATGAAGACGTCCATGTCCTTGATCTCGCCCGTCTCTTTGTTAATCAGGCGAGTGGGCACCCGGATTTGCGCTTGGTAGGTAGCATCCCGTCGCTTAGCTTCCTCCGGGTCGTAGCGCGGTTTGTTGATTTTATACCCTTTGGAGGGATCCCCAGGGCGGTACTCCGGCAGAAAGTGCAGTTCCAGCTTGCCCGTGTAATCGACGATAGGGGAAAAGCTGAGGAGCTCCTCTTCAAACCCTTCTCGCAAAAACCACAAGAAACTCTCCCGCTGAATCTCTACCAGGTCAGGCAAGGTAGAAGCGGCAGGGGATGGCACTGCTAATTGTGTCATGCGTTGCTCGGCAGGGGTTGCGCTGCAGTCAGGCCTCTAATTATAGAAACCCTGCCAACGATCGTCAACGAACGTTACAAGGGCTGGAGATGGCCGGCTCCCTCGAGTGCCTGTCCGGCGAATGTCGCCAGATCGCCTGGGATCCCCTTCGGGCCGCGGTTGCAGGAGCGTTCCCCAATTTGCCTTAAGGATTGTTCACATCCATTCACACTCAGGCAGATTATTCTAATCGTTGACTGTTGGGCAGTCACCTGCTGCTCCAACTCTGCTTGCCGGTCGTCAACAGGGCTCGGAAAAGTGGGGTGGGCCTGGAGGCCAGGTCAAGTCGTTGGAGGGCGCGCTCAGCCTGGTGGGGGTTCTGGTCTGCGTCGCGGTGACCAGAGGGGATCCCCAGCAGGATCCCCATCCATCCAGATGAGAAGGGGTTGAAATGGGTTTACGCAGCCTCTCAGGCCAGGGCGACCTTTATTTATTGATGTTTTTGAAAACAGCTAGACACAAGCAGCCGTTTTTGGCGAGGAGGATTTTGTGAGTCAAAGTCTGCAACCAAAACACCAGCCTGCCAGCCTCTCTGTTCAGTTGCGGGAGGGCACCAAGCAGTCCCACACCATGGCCGAGAATATGGCCTTCATCAAGTGCTTCCTCAAGGGGGTGGTGGATAAAAAAGCCTACAGCCGCTATGTGGGCAATTTTTACTTTGTCTACAGCGCTCTGGAAGAGGGGTTCACGCAGTTGCGAGAGCACCCGCTGGTGGGCCGGCTTTACTACCCGGAGCTGTGGCGCAAGGCCAGCCTGGAGAAGGACTTGAATTATTTTGTCGGCCCCAATTGGCGCGCTGTGGTCAAGCCCTCTCCGGCTTGCCAGGTCTATGTCGACCGCATTCGAGAAGTGGTGGAAAAGGATCCGGTTCTGCTGATTGCCCACGCCTACACCCGCTACATCGGCGACCTTTCGGGTGGCCAGATCCTGAAAAACATCGCCCGCCGGGCCATGGGCCTGCCGCCGGGGGAAGGCACCGCCTTTTACGACTTCGAGCAGATCCCCCACGAGGGCAAGTTCAAGCAGCGCTATCGCGCTCAGTTGGACGCGCTGGAGCTGGATCAGGCAACCATCGAGCGCATTGTGGCGGAAGCCAATTACGCCTTCCAGCTCAACATGGACTTGTTCAAGGAATTGGAGGGCAATTGGCTGCTATCAATGGCCCGCTTGGCCTGGAACTCTCTTCTCAACCAGTTTCAGCGCCAGTCCACCCGCTCTGAGGCGGCTGCCCCCAGTCCCTAGCCACAGCTATTCCCCACCCCAGAGACTCTTTGCTGGGCTGCCAATCCCCCCTCTCCCTCAGGGAGAGGGGCTGGGGGTGAGGGATCAGTCGCATGCGAGGGTGTCGCGGGTGGCCCGCCCGGTGACGGGGTTAACGCCGCTGGCCCGTTCGCAGAGGATGGCAAGGGCATCTTTCCGGATCAGGGCGTTGGTGAAATCCGCCCCCTCGATCTGGATCCCTTCCACCCGCGCCAGCCACATCATGCTGTCCTGCAGTTGGGCTTCCCGCAGGTCGGCACCTTGCAAATTGGCCATGTCCAAGGTGGCGCCGCGCAGATCGGCCCCCCGCAGGTTAGCTCTGCTGAGGTTGGCCCCAAACAGATTCGCCCCTGCCGCTTTGACGTGGCTGAGATCGCTTTGCCGCAGGTTGGCCTTGAGAAATTTCCAGCCGCTCAGGTCTTGTCCGGCAAAGTTCGCCCCCTGCAGATCCCGCTTGCTGTAGTCTTCTGCCCAGGACGGGGATCCCAAGAGGGCGACGCCTAGGCACAGGATCAGCCCGCAAAACACTGCACCCCGCAGGAAACGGGTCAGCCAGGACAGTCTCACCAAACCAGAAGCCGGCCAAGCAACAGACATCGCGGATCCCTCCCGGAAACCTCCACGGCTTTGGGACTGCTCTTACTTTTATCCTACCGGATGGGGATCCCACCGGCAGATTGGGCTAACTTGGGCTTTTATAAGCTGAGTCCCAACTGGCGAGGGGGTGACAGGAACCCATGTCCACAGTCGAGATTTTCAATGCGCAGCAGATAGCGGAGCTGATCGACGCTCTGGCCACCGCAATCGGCAGGGATCACCCCCACTTGGACAGGCTGGTGTTGATCGGCATTCGCACTCGCGGCGTCCCCTTGGCCTACCGCTTGCGGGATCGCATCGCCACCGGCTTCAGGAGCCCACCGCAGGTAGGGGAGCTGGACATCACCTTCTTCCGCGACGACCTGGGCTCCGGCGGCCTGCGCACTCCCAATCGCAGCGAGCTGCCGCGGGATCTGAGCGGCCAAGAAGTGGTGCTGGTGGACGATGTGCTCTTCCGGGGTCGCACCGTCCGTGCGGCTCTGGAGGCCCTCAACCACTTTGGGCGACCGGAGCGGGTGCGCCTGGCTGTGTTGATCGACCGCGGCCACCGCCAGTTTCCCATTCAACCGGACTACTGGGGCCACAAGCTAACCACGGCCCCTGAGCAGATCGTCAAGGTGCACCTGCGGGAAACCGACGGCGAGGAGCGGGTGTTGTTGATCGACGCCAAGCCTGAGGAAAACAGCAGAGAGTGAGCCTGAGACGCCCCTGGGGTGCGGTATGGTGGGGATAATCTGCCGACTTTCGCCCTATGGCTGTGTTGCCGGAAACCCGTCGCTACGCTGTCTTAGGCACAGGCGCCCTGGGAGGGTTTTACGGGGCAAAACTGCAACAGGCTGGCTTCACGGTGCATTTTCTGCTCCACAGCGACTACGACCATGTGCGCCAGCAAGGGCTGTGGGTAGAGTCCTGCTGGGGGGATTTTCATTTGCCGCAGGTGAATGCCTACGCAGCAGTGGAGGACATGCCCCCTTGCGAAGGGGTGATCGTGGCTTTGAAAGCCACCCAAAATCACCTGCTGCCGCAGTTGCTTCCGCCCGTATTGGCCGAGAAGGGTGTGGTGATCCTCCTGCAAAATGGACTAGGGGCAGAGCCGGAGATTGCCAACTGCGTTGGCCCTGAGCGCATCATGGGTGGCCTCTGTTTCATCAGCTCCAACAAAGTTGGCCCTGGCCACATCCGTCATCTGGATTATGGCTCGGTGCTGCTGGCGGAATACGGCCCTGGCTATGCGCCCCAGGGGATCACGCCTCGCCTTCAACAAGTTCAAGCGGATTTTCAACGGGCCGGGATCCCGACCTCCCTTTCTCCAGATCTGATGTTGGCCCGCTGGCAGAAGTTGGTCTGGAACATTCCCTTCAACGGCCTCTCGGTGATCTTCAATGCCGATACCCAGCAAATGATCCGCGACCCTGAGGCCCGCACTTTGGCGGAAACGCTGATGCACGAGGTGATCCAGGGGGCTGCCGCCTGTGGCCGCCACCTCCCGGAGACCCTGATCCCCGAGATGCTGGCCAGCACCGAGAAGATGGCCCCCTACCGAACCAGCATGAAGATCGACTACGAGCGCAAGCGTCCCCTGGAACTGGAGGCTATTTTTGCCAACCCGCTCCGCTATGCCCAGCAAGGCGGGATTCAGATGCCGCGGGTGGAGATGCTCTACTGTCAGTTGCAGGTGTTGGATCGCCTCAATCGAGGGATCCCTGTTGGTTCGCCAACTTGAGCCGGGGCAAGCTTTTTCCTCCTCCTGCGGCTAGACTCAGCCGCAGTGGCCTACTGCGCTGGCTTCATGCCTCTGGGATCCACCCACGATCGCATCACCCTCTGGACAGCTCCCGGCGTCACTCTGGCAGCCGGCCTGTTGGGCAACAGCGCTGCCGTAGCTCTGGCCGTGGGATCCGCCTATCTCTTCAGCGGCCTGATGTTTTCCGGGGATCTGGACACTGACTCTCGCCAGTATCGCCGCTGGCTGTTCCTGCGCTGGATTTGGCTTCCCTACCGCCGCTGGCTGCACCACCGCTCCTTCTGGTCCCACGGGCCGATTGTCGGCACTGCCCTGCGGCTGCTCTACCTGGGCCTGTGGGTGGCGGGGGCGGGCTTGGCGGCAGCTTGGCTGGGATCCCGCCTGGGTTGGTGGCAGTGGCAGCCGGATATCTGGCGGGACAACCTCTGGCAAGAGTTGCATGCGCACGCAGAGATGCTGCTTTGGGTGGGGATGGGGCTGGAGCTGGGTTCGATGAACCACAGCCTCAGCGATTGCCTGGTCTCCCGCTGGCGACGTTGGCGCAGACGCCGTCGAAGAAGGGGATCCCCCCTTACCAGGTATGGGCAAAAGTTAGGCTAGCCAGAGCTGTCTAGGAGACAGCCCCGCTAGCCAGGGATCCCAGCAGCCGCTTGGGGCCCGATCCGGTAAGCTGATTGGGGCAGAAGTCTTTTCTTCTGAGATCTGTGCATCCGGGTCGTAGCTATCGCCGCCTTTTTCCCTTCATTCGGCCCCATCTGTGGATGTTGCTGCTGGGGCTGGCCTGTACCCTTGGCTTTGTCCTCACCATGCCTGCCCTCGCCTACTTGATCGAGTGGGTGGCCCGCTCCATCGGCGCAGGGGATCTGGGACAATTGCGGATCTTGGCCTTGATCGGGGTGGTGTTTTTTCTGGTGCGCGGCGCCTTCCAGTACGGCCAGGACACCCTTATGGCCAGGGCCTCTTTGCAAATGGTATTGGAATTGCGGCAACGGCTCTACGCCCATTTGCAGGGTTTGGATGTGGACTACTTTTCCGGCAGCCGCACTGGCGACCTGGTCTACCGCCTCACCGGCGATCTGGATCGGGTGGGCGAAGTGGTGCAGCGTTTTTTCCACCGCTTCATCCCCAGCGTGCTCACCATCTTGGCGGTGGTGGCCTACCTGTTCTACCTCAACGGCATCCTCACCTTGACCACCCTGGTGATTGCCCCCCTGATGGGCGCCTTGATTAGTTGGTTTGGGGATCGGCTGCTGCTGCGCTCCCGCCTCAACCAGGAGAGCATGTCCGACCTGTCCTCTCTCCTAACCGAGGCCTTTGCCGGCATCAGCCTCACCCGCGCCTTTGCTGCTGAGGAATACGAGATCCGCCGCTTCAGCGCCATGGCCGAGAACAACTGCCTGGCCCGCTTTCAAACCGAACAGGTTAAAGCTATCCAAGACCCGGTGGTGGGCTTTCTGTACGCCATGAGCGTGTTGGGAGTGTTTTGGGTGGGCGGCTGGCAGATCAGCGAGGGCAACCTAACCGGCAGCCAGTTTCTTGGCTTTATTGCCGGGGTGGCCATGTTGATCGACCCCATCGTCCACATCACCAACAACTACAGCGAGCTGAAACAGGGGGAAGCCTCGGTGGAGCGGATCTTCGAGCTGCTGGATACCCGCTCCCAGGTGCGGGAGTTGCCCGGTGCTCGTCCCATGCCCCCCATTCAGGGCTGGGTGGAGTTCGAGCAGGTTTCCTTTGCCTACAAACCAGATCAGCCGGTGCTCAAACGGATCAGCTTCCAGGTGGCCCCCGGCGAGATTGTCGCCCTGGTGGGATCCTCCGGCGCCGGCAAGTCCACCCTGGTCAACCTGATCCCGCGCTTCTACGATCCCCAGGAAGGCTGCATCCGCATCGACGGCATCGACATCCGCACCGTCACCCTCAAGAGCCTGCGCCGCCAGATCGGCATCGTGCCCCAGGAGATTACCCTGTTTTCCGGCACCATCGCCAGCAACATCGCCTACGGCCAAGAGGACTTTGACCTGGAAGCGGTGCGGCAGGCGGCCCGTGTGGCCAACATCGACAGCTTCATCGAGAGCCTGCCCGATGGCTACGCCACCCGTGTTGGAGAGCGCGGAGTTACCCTCTCCGGCGGCCAGCGGCAGCGGTTGGCCATTGCCCGCGCCCTGTTGCTCAACCCCAAGATCCTGATCCTGGACGAGGCCACCTCCGCCCTGGATAACGAATCGGAGGCCTTGGTGCAAGAGGCTCTGCAACGGCTGATGCAACGCTGCACAGTCTTTGTTATCGCCCACCGCCTTTCTACGGTGCGCAGCGCCCATCGCATTTTCGTCCTCGAGCAGGGGCAACTGTTGGAGGAGGGCAATCATCGCGAGTTACTGAGCAAGGGGGGGCGCTACGCCCAGTTCCACTGGCGCCAGTTCCAGTAGCTTCTAAAGCCCCCACGCCTGCCGGAAGGGGCGATAGAACGCCGGATCTGGGGGGGCACCCCCCGCAACTCCACAGATGGCCGCCGCAAACTCCACCGCCCGTTGCAGCAACACCGCCTCTGGCCATCCCTGCAGCAGGCCCAGAATGGCCACCGCGCTGAAGGCATCTCCTGCCCCCACCGTATCCACCAGCCGCGGCACCGGCACCGGCTCCCCCCGATACACCCCCCCAGCGGTGAACAGGAATGCACCTGCCGCCCCCAGCGTTAGGAACAAGCCCTTTAGATTCAACCGCGCCCGCAAGGCCTGCCCCTGTTCCTCCACCTTGCCAGCGGGGATGCTTTCTAGCTGCACCACCTGCTCCAGCTCCTCTTGGTTCAGCTTCAGCCAAGCGCAGGTGCGCAGCATTTCCCGGATGGGGCCTGGGTGCCACCAGGGATCCCGCAGATTGAGGTCCAAAAACACCGGACAGCCCACAGTGGCAAGGGTCTCCTGAAAATGGCGATGGGCTGCTTCTCGACGCGCCGCCAAGCTGCCCCGGTAGATCAGGCTGGGGCGGAGGGCTTGCAGAGCTGCCCTGTCCAACTGGATGTAGTCGTAGGCTTGGTCGGGCAAGATGGCGAAGGTCGGGATCCCCTCCCCATCCAGCGTGACCCGGACTTGGCCGGTGGGGTGAACCGGATCCCGCTGCAGCCCTTCCAGACGCAGCCCCTGCTGCCGCAGCGCTGCCAGCATCCTTTCTGCCGCCTCATCCTGGCCGACGCGGCTGAGCAAGAGGGGATCGGCTCCTAGCCCTTTGAGGTTCCAAGCCACATTCAAAGCTGCCCCGCCCAGCACCACCTTGTCTGGGAAACAATCGAAAAGGGTCTCCCCCACAATCAGGGGGAGGCCAGAGGTCACTCCGAGGGGAGCCATCCTGGCCTCTCAGGCAGCAGTCGAGCCGTGCTGCTCCAGGATTTGCCGGTAAGTATTGCTGCGGAACCAGCGCTCAATTTCCCGAGCTCGCAGCACCGGCAGCGGGTGGGTGCGCCCAATGGTCTGCATCTGCTTCAGCTCAAGCTGCCAGAGATCGTCGTCCAGCTCCTCGTAGGTGCGGGCCTGCTCCAGAAAAGCATCCACATTGAGCTTGGCGGCCAACTGCGGCGAGCCGCCGCACAGTTTCATCAGCACCGAGATCACCGTTCTTGCATCCTGGGTAACCAGCAGCGCCGCCCGGTCGCAGGTAAACTCGGCACAGCGCAGCCAGTGCAGCAGTTGATCTTGCAGCGCCTGATAGAACAGCCCGCCGAAGGGGAGCAAACTGGTCGAGAGCATGAGAAGGTTGGCCATTGTCAAGTAGACGCCGTGGTTGCACTTGAGGTGGCCCAGCTCGTGGGCAATCACGGCTTGAATTTCCGGCGGCTCCAGCAAGTCCAGCAGAGAGCTGTGCAAAACGATAAAAGGCTTTTTTCCTTGCATGGCAAAAGTGTAAGCGTTGGGCACGGGATTTTGGCGCACGTAGAGCTGGGGCACTTCGAGATCCAGGATGCGACAGGCCTGCACCAGAAGCTGGTGAATTTCCGGCAACTGGTGCTCGTTAATTTGAATGCTCGAGGCGATGTTATCCAGATAAAAGATCTCCCCTGCCGTCGAGCCGAGCAAATTCTGAATCAGCAGGCCCAGCCCCGGCACCTGCTGCAGGGAGCGGGTTGCCTGCAGATCCACAGGATGGCGAAACTGGTCAGCCCGCAGGCCCAACAGGATGCGGGGCTCGCGGGGAAGGGTTGGTGTGGATGGCATAGAAGACATAGGAGGCCGTAGAAAAACGCTTAGGGTCACAACTCGTAGGGCATAAACTGACGCAGGCGGTTTAACAAAAATAGCCGCTCCGGCGGGGGATCCGGCAGCACCGGCTGATGGGAAAACCCCAAGGGATCCTTCCCAAAAGGGATCTCCCAATCCACGACATGATTCCCGATGCGCGTTCCATCGGTAACCAGCCGCCCATTATCGGCGATAGAGCCGCCCCTGCCCAACCGATTGCTCCGGTAGGTTCAAGGCGAAAAACAGCCGCTGCTGGCTCCCCGCCCAGTCCAGGGCCTTCTGTAACCGCTCTGCCCAAACTCACGCCAAAGCCGCCGGCTGAGAAGTGGCGTAGGCCTCGGCAGGGGTCGGCGTCACCGTCAACGGCAGTTGCCCATTGAGAAAAGTATGGGCTGGCAGAGGAGCCGCCAAGGGATCCGGACTGGGAGGAGCAGGAATCTCCAGGCTGACCTGGGGCTGGGAGCTGCTGGCCTCCAGCAAAATCTCCTCCAGGCGTTGCTGCATCAGACGCAGACGGGCAGGAGAACAATCGTTGCCCATCTCGCCGCTGCCTGGTTTAGCATCATTGTCTGCACTTGGGCACTCTTGTGCCCCTGAACACCTATCTAGGGTCTGGCCGATCTTTATCCAGGAGCCCCCGATCTTAGCCGCTACCCTGGAGAAATCCCTTCTGGTCATGGGCTGAGCCACCTTGTCGTCGTTTTGAGGTCGCCATGCGGATCCCGACTTCCACCTATCGCATTCAGTTTCACGCTGGATTTGACTTTGAGGCAGCGCGGCAAATTGTCCCCTACCTGAAGTTGCTGGGCATCAGCGATCTGTATGCTTCTCCCATCTTTCAGGCCCGCAAGGGCAGCACCCATGGCTACGACGTCGTGGATCCCAGGCAGATCAACGTGGAGCTAGGGGGGAGTGAAAAGTTTGAACTCTTGTGGGAAACCCTCAACCGGCAGGGAATCGGCTGGATCCAAGACATTGTGCCCAACCACATGGCCTACGACGGCCAAAATCAAATGTTAATGGATGTTTTGGAAAGTGGCCCTAACTCAGACTTCATCGATTACTTTGATGTCAACTGGAACCATTCTTATCTAGGTATTAAGGGAAGGATCTTGGCACCTTTTTTGGGTGACTTCTACGATAAATGCTTGGAGTCTGGACAAATCCAGCTCCGTTACGACGCTGATGGCCTTAGCATCAACTACTATAACTTGAGATTTCCTCTAAATATTGATACCTATGCCGATGTTTTTACCTACAACTTGGGCAAACTAAGACGAAAACTAGGACGCAGCCATCCCGATTACATCAAATTACTCGGGATCCTCTTCAGTCTTAAATTCATCCCTAGCAAAGAAGATCTTCTAGAGCGCACCGATCAGATTAACTTTGCCAAGCACTCCCTATGGGAGCTCTACACCTCTAGCCAACATATTCAGAACTTTTTTGACGAGAACATTGCCATTTTTAACGGCAAGCCAGGGGATCCCTCAAGCTTTGACTTGTTGGACAGCCTTTTGGCGCGACAAAACTTCCGCCTTTCTTTCTGGAAGGTGGGTGCTGAGGAGATCAATTATCGTCGTTTTTTTACCATCAACGATCTGATCTCGCTGCGGATGGAAGATCGCGAAGTATTTCGCAAAACACATCAGCTCATCCTCAAGCTTTCAGAACAGGGGCGCTTCACGGGTTTACGCATTGACCACATCGATGGCTTATTTAACCCAGAGGAGTATCTCCATCGTCTGCGAGAACGCTGCCCAGATCTCTACATCGTGGTAGAAAAAATACTAGAAGCTAATGAGAAGCTACCTCAGCAATGGCCAGTTCAAGGCACAACGGGTTACGACTTTTTAGCTAAGCTTAATGGCATCTTTTGCCAATCGGAGAATGCAGAAGCCTTCAGTGCTCTGTATCAAGATTTCACCAACCTACAACAGTCACCAGAACAAGTTATCGAAGATAAAAAACGGCTGATTATCGAGCGCAACCTGGCAGGGGACATGGACAACCTTGCTTTTTTGCTCAAGCAGATTACCAGCCATCACCGCTACGCCAACGACTTTACCCTCTACAGCTTGCGCCGAGCCCTGGCAGAGGTTTTGGTGTGTTTCCCAGTCTACCGGGTCTACATCCATGAAGGGATCCTCAGCCCAGAAGGTCAACAGGCTATCCGTCAAGCTGTAGAGAAAGCTAAGGAGAACCTGCCCATTCTGGTCAACGAGCTGAATTTCCTGCAGCGCTTTCTCTGCCTTGAGTTCCCTGAAAACGTCTCAGAGGAAGAGAAAAACGAGCAAATCTACTTTGCTATGCGGCTGCAACAGTTGGCCGGCCCTCTCATGGCCAAAGGGGTAGAGGATACGGCCTTCTATGTTTACAATCGGCTGCTATCCCTAAACGAAGTGGGTGGGGATCTGTGTCGTTTTGGCATTTCCGTCCAAGAGTTCCATCGCTTTAACCAAGAACGAGCAGCCCAGTGGCCCTTCTCAATGAATGCTTCCTCCACCCATGACACCAAACGCGGCGAGGATGTGCGGGCCCGCCTGAATGTGCTCTCGGAAATCCCCGCCGAGTGGGAGAAGCACATTAAACTCTGGCATGAGTTGAATCTTGGCTACAAAGTCCGCAGCAAGCAAGCGAAGCGTTTGGAGCTGCCGGATCGCAACGACGAGTATTTTCTTTATCAGACCCTAATTGGCTCCTATCCCTTTCAGCCGGAGGAAGTTCCCACCTTTATCCAGCGAGTTAAAGACTACGCCATTAAAGCGGTTCGGGAAGCCAAAGTTCACACTGCCTGGCTTCGCCCCGATACCGAATATGAAGAAGCCACCCTTGCTTTCATCGATCAGATCCTGCAGTCCTCAAGCCCCTTCCTGGAGTCTTTCCTGCCCTTTCAGCGCAAAATTGCCCACTTTGGCATCTTTAACTCTCTCTCTCAAACCCTGCTGAAGCTCACCAGCCCTGGGATCCCGGATATCTACCAGGGCACGGAGCTGTGGGATCTCAGTATGGTAGATCCCGACAATCGTCGGCCCGTGGACTTTTCCCGTCGCCTAGCTTACCTCGAGGAAATCCAGCGGCGAATTAAGCAGGATTCCCTGCAACTGATCCAAGATCTTCTGCTCCACCGCCACGACGGCCGCATTAAGCTGTTTCTCATCCATCAGGTGCTAAAGGGCCGTCAGGAACAGCCGCAACTGTTTCTGGAAGGCAGCTATATCCCCCTGCAAGTAAGCGGCTCCTATGCCAACCACGTCATCGCTTTTGCCCGTCAGCACGACAAACAAGTCGTCCTGGTGGTGGCGCCCCGCTTCTTAACCTCCTTAATTGACGAGACGCAGGATCCCCTAGGGGAATTGGTTTGGAAAGATACGGAAATTCAACTGCCGCGCTGGAAGCGGCTGGACTGGGTGAACGGCCTCACCCAAGAAGGGATCCCAGCTGGCGACACCTTGCCGGTGGGCGCCGTCCTCAAGTCTTTCCCAGTGGCTCTGCTGTGGGGGCAATCTCGCTGAGGAACCTAGGGAGCCGCTGCCGCAGGGGTTAGGGTCTGGAAGTTGAC
>NZ_JANSJN010000012.1:4531-5671 GCF_047462555.1 Synechococcus sp. B60.1 | reverse complement strand
GTGGCTCTGCTGTGGGGGCAATCTCGCTGAGGAACCTAGGGAGCCGCTGCCGCAGGGGTTAGGGTCTGGAAGTTGACAATGCGGGCAAACTCTTGGGGATCGAGGCTAGCGCCCCCCACCAGGACGCCATCAATCTGCGGCTGGGCCATCAGCTCGTCAATATTGCTGGCTTTAACGGAGCCACCGTAGAGGATGGGCAGGTGGTCGGCACCCAGATGCTGGCGGATAAGGCCAATGACGCGGTTGGCCTCAGCCGCTGCACAGGTTTTCCCCGTGCCAATAGCCCAGATTGGCTCGTAGGCAATCACGAGGTTTTGCAGATCGATCCCTGGCAAGGCGCGATCCAACTGTCCCACAATCCAGGACTCGGTTAGGCCCTGTTCCCGCTGTTGCAAGCTTTCCCCCACACAGAGGATGGGAGTGAGCCTGTGCCGCTGGGCCGCTGCCAAGCGCCAGTTGACGGTTTCATCGGTTTCGCCAAAGTATTGCCGCCGCTCGCTGTGGCCGACGATCACGTAGCGCACCCCCAGCTCTGCCAGCATGGGGCCAGAGATCTCTCCCGTAAACGCCCCTTGATCCTCCCAGTGCAGGTTCTGGGCTCCCACAGCAATGCCGGATCCCCGCGTTTCTTCTACCACCACAGCCAGGTCTGTGAAGGGCACGCAGAGGATGATCTGCCGCTGCGGCGTCGCCCCTACAGACGACGCTTGCAGAGCCGGAGCAAACTCGCGCAGAAACTGGCGAGCCTCAGCCTGAGTCTTGTGCATTTTCCAGTTGCCGGCAATGAGGATGGGGCGCAAGACGGATCCTCCCTAAGCGACACAACGATATAGTCAATCGCCGGGATCCCGAGCAAGGGGGATCCCGAGCTTTTTTCGTATGTCACAGTGTATCAGCAAGAGGTTTCAGAAGAGGGCGAGGGAGGTTGTTGACGCCGCTCCTCCAAGCTGGCCGCAAGGGCAGCTAGGCAGTCTTGGAGGGGGGATCCCTGCTCTAGGTGCCGGACGGCAACGGCATAGGCTTCGGGGTGAGCTTGCAACAAGGCCTGGCTCTGGCGGAGAAAGCGGTTGATGTAGGCCCTCATTTGAGCCGCAGAGGTCAAGGGCTGGGCTGCTGAGATCCCTGCCAGCAGCTTGGCCA
>NZ_JANSJN010000012.1:0-4431 GCF_047462555.1 Synechococcus sp. B60.1 | reverse complement strand
CCGTAGCCGGGGATCCCGTGTCGGAAAGCCTGCCAGGGGCCCAGCACGTAGCCGCGCAAGGGGATCCCTAGCAGGTGGGCCACCAAAAGGTGTCCTGCCTCGTGGCGGATGACCCGCTGCCGATAGGCTGGAGAAGCCCAATCCAGCAGCGCGCCCAGCAACCCTGAGAGCCGCCCCCCAAAGGCCACTTGTTCGACAATCACCAAGCCCACCATCCCAGACAAAGGTAGAGCCAACCGCGGCCCCAGGGCTGCCGACACCACCAAGGCCGCCACGATCCAAGCTGCGCGGGTGATTCCAGCCTCTGACATAAGGTTTCTATGCCTTCACCTCTGGTCCTAGCTCGAGCGCCAGCAGCTCGTCGGCCAACTCCAAAAACGCCTCCCGATCCAGATAGGAAACATCTCCCACCCACTCCCCTAGCTTGACCACGTAGACTTCGCTCAAGGTCGGCCGGCGCCGCAGATCGCGCGAATAGGCCTTCACCAGCGCCAGCACCGATTGCTTTTTAACAATTCGCCGGTAGCGGGGATCGTCCCTGGCCCGCACTCGGTAGAGGACTCCTGTTTCATCGCCAATTTCCATCTCAAACTGGCGCTCGCGCACTTCTTCGATATAGAGTTGCCCGTCTTCACCCACCTTTTCCCGCTCTTCCACCACCACCTCATAGCGGCGGGTGCTCAACACCTGCCCAAAAAACAGTCCTCCGTACGGGATCTCGCGAAAGGCTAGCTGCCGGCGGGAGATGGTGTACAGCGGCCCCCACAGAAAGGGATAGAGCAACGAGAGAAACCCCGCCAGAAAGGAGACCGCCCCCAGGAAGGATCCCTCGCCAAAAGCGCGAGACAGCACCAGCAGCGCTACGCCCACCAAAATGGCTGTAATGATCCGGCCTACGCTGTTGAGGGCATCGCTCCAGTAAGCTGCGTACTGGAGCCGCGTAGGCACCAGCGGGATCACCGACTCGCACTCTTCTGGGGTGAGCTCCAACAACATGCCCTGGGATCCTCAAAACATCCAACTCCACCCCTTTACCTGCTGAGGGTGGGCCAGACCCCATCTTAGAATGAGACAGGGAAGCTCTGCTGCCCTTGCCGCTCCTCCTAAGTGCTGCCAAGCTCCCATGGTGCCCGGATCCCAATTTTCTTCGACCATCAGACAGCAGGTGACCCAGTTGGACGAGGGATCTCGGCGGGACAAGGCGTGGCTGGGAGATGCAGTGCTGAGCCTATTTGCCCGCCAGTGGTTGCTCGGCCCACCGCCCGACTGGCAGGTGCCTTCCCCTCCCGGCTGCGATCTTAGCCGCGCCGAACTCTTCACCTGGCTCACTTCCAACCAATTTTTGTCGGCTCTCCGGGATCCCACCCAGGTGGAAGCAGAAATCGGCCTCATCTACGAAAGAGAAGGCCTCCCGGCAGCCTTTGCCTACATTCAGGAACAGCTACTGCCCTTGTTCGTGAGACAGGTACACAACCGCGCCAAAACCCTGCGCGGCAAACGGCGCTAGAGTCTTGAACTCCCCTCTCTCACTCCCACAGCCGCCGGATGGGAGAGCGGTGCAAAAGGCGGTGAGTTTCCGCCAACAACTCTGGGATCGGCAGGTGCTCCGGACAGCGGGGCAGACAGTCGCCGCACTCGCTGCAGCGGTCGGCAGGCACTCCTGGAAACCAGTGCCCCGCCTGGCCAAACATGTTGTAGCGGTACTGGGCAAACTCGGTCATCTCATGGGCAAGGGCCAAGTTGCGCAGCCGCAGCACCTCTGGGATGTGGATCCCTTCTGGGCAGGGCAAGCAGGCATAGCACTGGCTACAGCGACTGGATCCCAGGCGTTCTTGCTCTGCTTGGCGCAGCCGCTCCTGCACCTGCAGGCCCTCTGTCCACCAACGCTCGGGATCCCGCAGGGCTGCCAGGGCTGTCTGCAGCTCGCTGGGATGGGTAACGCCCAGACTAAGGGTATGGATACGGGGATCCGCCAGCAAAAAGCGGTAGGCAAACTCCAAGGGGCTAAAGGGCGCACAGCTCTCCTGCAGGCGCTGGGGCGGGCGGTAGAGCATCCCCCCCTTGTCGGCGGGGGAGATGATGAACACCCCCATATCCTGCTGGGCTGCCGCCTCCAGGGCCGCGGCATTGCGCTGCTGGAAAAAGTGGTAGTGCAAATTCACAAAGTCAAAATGGCCTGTCTGGATGGCCTGCAGGATTAGCTCCAGGGATCCATGGGTGGAAAAGCCGATGTAGCGCACCAGGCCCTCCTGCTGCGCCTGCCTAAGGAGCGGCAAGCCCTTCTGCAGTACCCACTCCAGGTGTTCGGGTAGGTTGATGCCGTGGAAGGCAAGCTGATCCAAGTACTCCACCCGCAGCCGCTGCAGGGATCCCTCCAGCCGTTCCCGCAGCCTCTCGCCAGGCGTGAGCTTGGTGGTTAGGATCAAGCGCTGCCGTGGCACCGCCAGACTCTGCAAGATTTCCCCCAAAAGCACCTCGGCCTGGCCGTAGGCCTGCGCCGTTTCCAGGTGGTTGATCCCTGCTTCTAGCGCCGCTGCCACCGTGGCCTGGGCCTGTTCTGGTGGCACGTTGACCAGGCGCATACTGCCCAAAGAAAAAGCCGACATGAGCTGCTGCGTGCGCCCAAAGCGGCGGTAGGGCATTGGGGAGCTCCCCCCGCTTTCCGGCTCAGCTGGGCGATGTGAGCTCAGCATCAACTTCCTCGGCGATGGACACCCCCCAACTTTACCCCAAGGCCTCTCTAAAAAACGCCACCGCCTCTGCCAGCACCTCCAGGAAGCGATCCACCTCGGCCAGGGTGTTGTAGAGGTAAACGCTGGCCCGGGCTGTCGACTGCACCTGCAAGTGGCGGTGTAGCGGCTGGGTGCAGTGGTGGCCAGCCCGGATGGCAATCCCCTGCTCATCCAGCAGCGTGGATAGATCGTGGGGGTGAATGCCCTCCACCGCAAAGCTGACCAGCCCTGCCCGGCGCGCCGGATCCTTGGGACCATAGACTGTAATGCCTGGAAGGCGCTGGATCCCTTCCAGAAGGCGAGCGGTTAGCTTTTGCTCATGGGCATGCACGCGCTCTAGCCCAATCTGGCTTAAGTAGTCGACGGCTGCCCCCAAACCCACCGCTTGGGCAATGGCCGGTGTGCCTGCCTCAAACTTGTGGGGGATATCGGCATAGGTGGCGTGATCCCAGTCCACCTCGGCAATCATCTCGCCCCCACCCAAAAAGGGCGGCATGGCCCGCAGCAGCTCCCGTTTGCCGTAGAGCACCCCAATGCCTGTGGGACCGCACATCTTATGGCCAGAAAAGGCCAGCCAATCGCAATCCAGGGCCTGCACATCCACTGGCATGTGGGGCACACTTTGACAGGCATCCAGAAGCACCTTAGCCCCATAGTGATGGGCTAGCTCAATCACCTCCTGAACAGGGCTAATGGATCCCAGCATGTTGGAGACGTGGGTCACCGCCACCAGCCGGGTGCGATTGCCGAGTAAAGAGCGGTAGTGCTCCAGATCCAACTCACCCTCGGCCGTGATGCGGATGAACTTGAGGCAGGCCCCCGTCTTCTGAGCCACGAATTGCCAGGGGATCAAATTGCTGTGGTGCTCCATCACCGACAGGATAATCTCATCCCCCCGCTCTAAGGTGCTCATGCCCCAACTGTAGGCCACCAAGTTAATGGCCTCACTGGCGTTGCGGGTGTAGATGAGCTCCTGCGGGGAAGGCGCATGGACAAAGCGGGCAATCTTCTCCCGCGCCCCCTCGTAGGCCTCCGTAGCTTCGTTGCCCAGGGTATGCACCCCCCGGTGTACGTTGGCGTTGCTGTGGCGGTAGTAGTGATCCATTGCCTGCAAAACCGCCAGCGGCTTCTGAGAAGTGGCCGCGTTGTCAAAGTAGATGAGCGGCTGGCCGTTGATCTGGCGCTGCAGGATTGGAAAATCCAACCGCACCTGGGCAGCTAGGTCGGCAGCGGTGTCAAAAGCCTGTTCCAGCTTGGGAGAAGAAAGAGGGGATACCGCCATAGTCTGCGCAGAAGCCTACCTCCCTCAGTATGGCATTGCTCTGGCCAGCCGCCCCGAAAACTCTCCCTTGCCGGCAGAAGAGAGTTGTCACGGACTGTAATTTGATGTTAAGTTTGTTTACATACAGTTACAAGGCATCACCTATGCAATCCTCTCCTAGGATCCCTTCTCGCCTCGACTCCGCTTCTGTGGCCCAATACTACGACACCACCAACGACTGGATCCCGGGCTGGACGGAGCAAGCGGAGCGTTGGAATGGCCGCCTGGCCATGGTGGGTTTGGTGATCAGCGTTGCCACAGAGGCACTGGTGGGCCACAGTGTTTTCGCCACCACTCTTGCCCAGTGGCTGGGACTGCAATAGTTCAGAACCTCGTTTTACGCAAACGCCGGGTCGGGCCTCCTATCTGGGGGCTGCC
>NZ_JANSJN010000011.1:0-38295 GCF_047462555.1 Synechococcus sp. B60.1 | reverse complement strand
TTGTGTTGGGGATCTACCGCAACCGGGCCACCATCGACATGGAGAGCTTCAACCTGCTCAAGTGGTAGCTCTTTTCCTAGAAAAACAAGGGGAGCGCTGCCAGGGGATCCCCTTCTTGGCAGAGAGCTGTGGCAGCTTCATTCCATGTAAAGTCTCTGTAAAGTCTCTTCCCTCAGGCATCCAGGGCGGGACAAGCGGCGTATTCCCATCAGACCAGGCCGAGAGGGAACTGCCCGAGCAAGAGCAAGCCCTTAGAGGTTGGTTGCCCTCTTTCGAGACAGGAGACTTGAGATGAAGACTGCAAAGACTCCCTTCGCTCTGCCTCACTTGGCCGCCGAATGGGATCCCAGCACCACATCTGGCAGGTTCTGGCAGCCTTCCCGCCGCAGCTTGTTGTTGACCGGTTTGCTGGCGGGAGTGGGTGGGTTGCTTGGGTTGCGCAGCCTGCCCAGTGCTGCCCAGACCAACACTGCCGACATCGCCATCCTCAACGCTGCCATCGACTTGGAACAGCAGGCGATCTGGGCCTATAAAACCGCTGCCGGCAAGCTGAGCAACACCGAAGTGGGCAAAATTGTGTTGGAAGTGGCCACCAAGAACCTGAAGGATCACGAACAGCACCGCGATCTGTTGGCGGGTGCCGTGCGGCAGTTGGGGGGAACCCCCTCGCCGGCTCGGGATAGCTACGACCTCTCCACCTACATTGACGGCAAAGAAGGCAATCTCGATTCCGACGCCAACATCGCCAAGCTGGCCCTGGCTCTGGAATTCGATGCAGCCCTGGCCTACAACGATGCATTTGTCCAGCTTGCCAACAAAGACCTGGTGGCTGCCGCCAGCACCATCGGTCCCAATGAAGTTGCCCACGCCACTGCGATCCGGGCCGTGTTCAATCGCCTCGATCCGAGCATTTTGGTGGTGCCTGCTCCCTTCGTCAGCGCCGAGACTCGGGAGCGCTGGATCCTGAAGGTGTAGAGCTGGATGATCTCCAGGGCCTCCCCATGCCCTTGTTGAGGCAGCTCCCAAGCGCTTCCTTCACTCCTGTCCCCTCTCCCAAAGGGAGAGGGGAGTTAGAGCGGCAGTGCGTAGCAATAACGACGTAACGAACCGTTTCATTGCTATTTAAAACGACTATAGGAAGTCTCAGCCTTTTTGCTCTTCCTGGCCTGTTTGGAGAAAGCCCTATGCCAATGACGCGGCGGTTGCTGTTGCTGAGTGGGCTGGGATCCCTAGTCAATGTGGGGGCCATTTTGGCCGTGGATCGCTGGCGACGAGCCGGCTCGGCTGCGGGGCAGGATCCTGTCGAGACAACGGCAGCAGTCGAGGCTCACGGCCCGCTGGCGCAAACGGAAGCAGAGGTGATCATTCGCGGGTTTCAGTACCTGCCCCCGGAGATTACTCTCAAGCGGGGGGGCAAGGTGACTTTCACCAACCTGGATTCCACTCCCCACACGGCTACTCCTGTGGCAGGGGCGCAGTTCCAAGGGACAGGGCGGCTGCGGCGCAACGAGAGCAAAACCTTGACCTTCGAGGTAGCCGGCATTCAGGAGTATTTCTGCGATATTCACCCCAGTATGGTGGGTCGAGTTGTTGTCGTCGAGTAAGGTAAAAGCCATGCCAACGGAAACCCTGGGATCCCCTGTCCCTTTTTGGACTCTCTGTCGGCGGGTGTACCTGGTTTGGGCCATTCTTTTGGGGATCGGGTTTGCCACGACCCAGTTTCACCAAGAGGCCAACATCAACTGGCTGTGGCTGGTGATTTCCCTGATCGGGTTGGGCTATATGGTGCGGCAGACGACGTTGCCGGAGTTTCGAGCTGCCGGATTGGCCCATCTTTACTTCGTGGGCTTGGTCTGGACACTGGTGATCGCCCTGGGCATGATTCTCTCGGTGCTGCCTTTTGTCGGTCGTACCCCTCTAGCGGCTTTGAGCCAATATCTGGGGGTGTTTTGGCTGTGGCAAATGGGGTTGGGCCACTGGCTCAACGGCCTGGTGGATCCGCCGCGCCTTCCCTACTGGATCACCGGTGGGATCCAGATCTTGGCCGGAGTTGCCTGCCTGCTGTGGGGGCTGGAGTGGCAGTATGCGGTGGCAGGGGGGATCGGAGCTTTGGCCATGCTGCTTCTAATCCTACTTCATGGATCTCAATAGATCTCACTGATTTCCCTCTGAGGCCTTACCCAGGTGCACCTGCCAGACTTGGCCCAGCGCCCTCACCTCATCCCCAAGGCGCAATTTGCGCCCGCGGCGGGTTTCCACCTCGCCATTGACCTGCACCTGTCCGGCTTGGATCAACTGCTTGGCCTGCCCACCGGTAGACACAACCCCCGCCCACTTGAGAAACTGATCCAGCTTAATCACGAGATCTGCCGCCATCACTGCACCCAAAGGGTTTTGACATTGACCAGTTGTCCCGTTGCCTGTTTCTCCACTCTGGCATTTGCATTCTGCCCGGAATGGGGCTCGGGAGAGAAAAATTGGTGATGTCTGGGATCAGGGTTGCAAGCTGCTCGTGGTTGCCGTTGGATCCCCGGCTCAGAACTCATAAGCGGCTTGCGACAGGCTGGCGATCAGCTCTTCGGCTCTGGGGTCGTTGGGGGTTTCTCGCTTCACCCATACCGCCGCCACATAGCGTCGTCCGTTGGGCAAATCCAGGATCCCGGCATCTCCCACCACTGAGCGCAGGGTTCCCGTCTTGTGGGCAATGTGCACCTCCTGGTCCAGGTGGGGTCGAAAGTAGGAGGGCCGTTGGGTGCCCTAGGGAATGTCCAAAAAGTGGTCGCGGCTGCGGCGGCTGAGCATGCGCCCCTGTTCCACTTGGCTGAGCAACCAAACTATGTCGCGTGGGCTGCTGGTGTTGGTGCCCTCCAGATCCGGTAGCCACCAGGAAATTTGCGTGTGCTGTAGCCGCCACTGACGAAATTTTTGGTTGAGAGTCTCCTGTCCACCCAGGCGATCGGCGATCGATGATCAGATTGGTGGCGAAGTTATCGCTGAGGGTGCTCATCAGGGTGGCCGCCTCCAGGGCAGAGACCTGGGATCCAAGGGGGCGGGTTTGGAGCACGCTCCTGCTTTGAGATCTTCTTTCTAGTGGCAACAACTCAAATTGGGAGCCGGCTGAGGTAAGCGCCCAGTCAACGCTATCGGGAAAGCAAGGTGCCAGAGCTAGCTGCTTCTAGGCTGGTCACGAGCCTCCTGGGGTAATTGGCAGCAAGGACGGTCAGTGACTCTAGGTGAAGGCCAGAATGCTTGTATAGGCCAAGGCCCCCACCAGAGGCAAGAAGATCAACAGGCCCAGCCATCGAGATTTGTTAAGGCGGGGCGGGATGGCAAAGATTACCCAGATGGAGAAAATTAGGTTGACTAAGGGAATAAAAAAGAGGAGAACCCACCACCCTGGCTTGCCGGCAGCCCTGCACATTACCCAAATGTTCCCAATCGGGATCCAGGCCAACCAGGCATTGGGTACACTCAGCTTTTGTCCAATCACCATCAAGGTGTAGCTAAAAAAGGCATAAAAGACAATCCCAACCAAGACTGGAAAGAGCTGATCCATCCTGACCCTCCTGCCTCTTGCCAATGGTTGTCGGCAGCATGTTTCCGTTGATGCTCTGCCAAAGCTGCCGGGGCTTACTTGGAAACCCACGCTCAGGCTACCCAGAAGGGATCCGTCCGCCAGGCGGATTTCAGCAAAACTATAGAATTGAGCGAGAATTTAGGTGCGGCTGGGCAGCGGCGGGCATTGGATCCCGGGGATCAGGGATTCCAGCAGGCCGCTGCAGGCATCCCAGAGCAGCTCGATCACGTAGTGAAACCCCGCCTCGCCCCCGTAGTAAGGATCCGGAACTTCTTCATCGGTGTGAGAACGACAGTAGCTACAAATGAGGCGCACCTTGTCGGCATATCTTCTCTGGGGATCGAGGCTGAGGATATCGCGATAATTTTGCCGATCCATAGCCAGGATCAGGTCGAACTCCCGCAGATCCAAAGGATGAATTTGCCGGGCTTGGCCGTGCAGCTCCAGTCCATAGCGCTGGGCAACTTGTTGCATGCGGCGATCTGGGGGACTGCCGATGTGATAGGCGGCTGTACCTGCCGAATCGCAGAGAATGTCCCCCTCATGACCGCTGCTCTGCAGCAAGTAGTTGGTGATCCCTTCGGCAGCGGGAGAACGGCAGATGTTGCCCAGGCACACAAACAGCAGCTTTTGGCTCATGGATCCCTCGCCGGCAGTGAACATTTCTCCCCGCATTATCTGCGTTTTGCGGCCTAGAGTACAGAAGCAGGCGAGAGGGGATAGGGCCCTCAGGCGGCAGCGGGACAGATTCTTGGCCAGAATGGAGCTAGTTCCCCTGGTGAGATGTCTTATGCCAGATGCCACCCGCTACCCGCACCCGCAGGATGTGGCCAACCTCATTCTCTACTTGCAGACGGAGCTGGCTCTGTTTGAACAATGGGCCGCTCAAGAAGGGATCCCGTCTGCGGCTCTGCGCCCCATCGAGCGCTCCCAAGAGGCTTTGCGGCGAGCTGTAGATCAACTGGAGCTGCGAGAGTGGTACCGCGAACTCACCTATGGCTTCCGGGATCAGTTGGGGCGCCTAGAAGAGTGGTTGTAGCTGTCCGGCAGAGCTTTCCAGTGCCAAAATAACGACAACTCTCCCAGCACCGCCGCTTATGTTGCAGGTTCAGGATCTCTGCTACCACCCGGCAACCCTCTCTCAGCCAATTCTCCGGGATCTCTCCTTTGAGCTAGGCCTGAACCAGTTGGGGCTGATCGTGGGCAAAAGTGGGGCCGGCAAAAGCACCCTGCTGGAAATTTTGGCTGGCTTGGCGCGGCCCACGCGCGGGCGGATTGCCTGGGGAGGAACAGAGCTCTCTCCTCAGCAACTGCGCAGCATGGCGGGGCTGGTGTTTCAGTTCCCGGAGCGCCACTTTTGTGGCTTGACGGTGCTAGAGGAAATGCGCTTCGGCCACCCGGAGCTGCAGCAAAAGGAGATTGAAAACGTTCTCCAACAGGTGGGATTGGCAGGGATCCCTCTGTGCACCTCCCCCAACCATCTCAGCGGCGGACAGCAGCGGCGCTTGGCCCTGGCGGTACAGCTCATTCGCGGCCCTTTTTTACTGCTGCTGGACGAGCCGACGGCGGGGCTGGACTGGTCAGTGCGGCAGCAGTTGATCGAGCTGCTGGCCCGCCTGAAATCCACCTGGACGGTGTTGGTGGTTTCCCACGACCCGGAGGAGCTGTCCTCCATTGCCGATGTGCGGTGGATCTTGCAGGCGGGATCCCTGCAGCCGTTGCCGGCAGATGCGCTGCTTCACAAGTAGCGGCGGGGATCGACCGGCTGGCCGTTGACCCGCACCTCGAAGTGAACATGAGGCCCGGTGGAGAGGCCGGTGGAGCCGGCAGCGGCAATGGCCTGCCCCCGCTGTACCTGCTGGCCCACCCCGACGGCGACGCGGCTGTTGTGGGCGTACAGGGTGGTGATGCCGCCGCCGTGGTTGACGATGACTGTGTAGCCGTAGCCGCCGTACCAACCGGCGTAGATGACCGTGCCCCGGTCTGCAGCCCTCACCGGAGTGCCGGTGGGCACACCGAAGTCGATTCCCGCATGGAAGCGGCGGCTGCGATAGATGGGGTGAACCCGCCAGCCGAAGCCGCTGGTGATCGGCCCGCGCACCGGTGGGATCAACCGACCCGTGCCCTGAACCGGATCCCTGCCCCCCCGCTGCTGAGCCTGCTGGGCGATCAGTTGCTGGATGAGGATGGTCAACTGTTGGGAATCGGCTTCCAAGCGCCGTTGGGCTGCTTCATAGGCGGCGCGCTCGTTGGCCAGTCGGCCCACCAGTTGCTCTTGAGCGGCAGCCTGCTGCTGCAGTTGGTTTTTCTGGGCCGCCAGCTCCTGCAAGATCAAGGAAATCTCGTTGCGCTGCGCCTCCAAGGCAATCCGCTGCTGATCCACCTCCTTTGCCATCGCCTGCAGCTCTTGGATCAACTGCCGGTCGGCTTCGATTAGCAACTGCAACTGGTGGCGGCGATCGAAAAACTCGTTCAGGTCACGACTGGTGAGCAGCAAAGCCCACCAATGTTCTGCCCCCTGCCGCTGCATGTAGCGCAAGCGGGCGGCCGTGCCCTGCTGCTGCCGTCGCAGGCGGTCTTCCAGCTCTTTAAGCTCCTTCTGCGCTTGCTCTAGCGCCCTCTGGGCCTGTTCTAGACGATATTGGTTGTCGCGCAGGCTGGCTTCCGTCTGTTGGATGTTTTGCCGCAGGGATCCCATGCGGCGGCGGGCTTCTTCTTCCGCTTGGCGCAGCTCTCCCAGGCGGCGTTGGGTGCCCTGGATTTGTTGCTGGATCTGCTGCTGTCGCTGTTGCAGTTGGTAGACATTCTGCGCCTGAGATGGGGCAACCCCCCAGAAACTGCCCAACAGCAAGAGAGCGAGCCAACCGACCACCACCCATGCCTTCAGGCTGCGTATCCCAAGACTCATCACTCCCCACACCCTCGGCAACCAACCTACCGACCCTAAGAATACAAAGATTTGCAAGGCCTGATCGAGCCCAATCTGGCTATTGCCCGGTATCGCTACTCCAAATGGCAAACGACAGCAACCTCAACATCAACCAAATGGCAATAGGCTAGCCACCTACCTGCCAGCAAAACCTAAGGATAGTCAAAGCAAAGGCTCCAACCAAGGCTGCAGATGCGCATACCACCGTAAACACCAACTTTGCTCGTTCCTGACTTCCTCCTCAAAAAAAGAGTTTGTTACAATTTGTCATTGCTTTACTGACAGGTTGGCTTTGTCATTTTTGGATTGCAGCTAAAATCTTAAATTAACTAAAACTTTAAATTGAAGCCAAGCAACTGCAGCAGGGGAAATCCATGAGAGGTTACTTTCCCACAGATGGTGTTCGAGCATTCTGAAGGCAAATTTGGAGAAAGGTCACAGCACCCCTGGCTGCTCCACCTGTGGCAGGAGCCGCTAATCGCAGTGATTCGCCTCTCGGCCAGCCACGCTCAGGCCCTTGAGGGATCCACCTTGGCCATCCGGGCCGGGATCCGCCACATTGAGATCACTCCCCACGTTCCCCGATATCTGGAGTTGATTGCCCAACTGCGGCAAGACTACCCACATTGCTGGATAGGAGTGGGCACGGTTTTAAATCGGCAGATGGCAGAGCAGGCTTGGCAAGCGGGAGCCCAATTCTATGTTTGCCCCTTTACGGACGAGAGCATCATCTGCTGGGGTCGGGAAGCGGGGCTGCCCATCGTGCCCGGCGCCCTCACCCCTGGCGAGATCTGGAGGGCCTGGCAGGCGGGGGCAACGGCAGTGAAGGTGTTTCCGGCAGAAAGCCTTGGCGGATCCCGTTACCTACGCCACCTGCAACCGGTGCTGGGATCCCTGCCTTTGATCCCAACGGGGGGAGTCACCTTGGCCAATGCAGCAGAATATCTGCAGGCAGGGGCCTGGGCTGTCGGCATCGCCGGAGATCTGTTCCCAGCGGAGCTTCTTTCCCCGCGAGGGGTCGATCCAGACAGTTGCCGGCAAAAGCTGGAGAATCGGCTGCGGCAAACGCTACAACAGCTTGCCAACCAGAGAGCCGCCGAGGCCTGGCCCGAGCTGAGCAAACCACTAGAATAAGGTGCATGGTGTGAGTGAGGCCTGCATGGATGGATTCCTGGATCTGTACCTGGAGCTAAACGTCCCCAGCCCAGTTGAGGAAGCCACTTGGCACCGTTGGTTTGCAGTGTGGCTGCGAGAGCTGGGGGTGAAGGATCCCTGCGAGCTCAGCCTTTGCCTCACCTCCGACGAGCACATCCGCCAGCTCAACCGCGAGTTTCGCCACATCGACGCTCCCACCGATGTCCTGGCCTTTGCCGCCGAGGAGATGTCCACCCCTGTCGAGCTGCAGAAGATAACAGGGGTGCGCCTGCTGGGGGATATCGTAATTTCGGTACCCACTGCTTGCGCGCAAGCAAAAGCCCAGGGGCAGCGGCTGTCGCAGGAATTGGCCTGGCTGGCCAGCCACGGCCTGCTGCATCTCCTGGGATGGGATCACCCCGATGAGCTTTCCCTACAGCGCATGTTGCAGCAACAGCGCTACCTGCTTGCCGCCATCCAAGAAGATCTGGAGGTGACCCATGGCCAGCAGCCCTAGCCGTTTTCCCCAGCCGCTGCGTTTGGCGGCATTGCGACAGCGAGCTCCTTTTACTTCAGCGCAGGTCAATTCGGCCCATCCCTCCAAGGCAGCAGATGCGGGAGCCCAGGCTGACCTCCCGGCGAAGGATCCCTGGCAGCGCCCCCCCTCGTGGCAGGTGGCCACTAGCCTCAGTAAAAGCTTCTACTATGCGGGAAAGGGCCTGCTGTACGCCGCCCGCACCCAGCGCAACTTTCGCATCCACCTGGCTGTGGCGGTGGTGGCCTTTGTCTTGGGGTTGGCCCTGCGGCTGAGCGCTGTAGAAATGGCCCTGATCAGCTTGACCAGCGGGATGGTGATGGCCTTGGAGCTGGTGAATACTGCCCTGGAAGCAGTGGTGGATCTGACCCTGGGCAGCCGCTATCACCTGCTGGCAGAAATTGCTAAAGATTGCGCTGCCGGAGCGGTGTTGGTGGCGGCGATGGCGGCTTTGGCGGTGGCAGCTTGGCTGTTTCTCCCCCCCCTGCTCCTATTGCTGGGCCTGCTCCTGCCAGGGTAGGGATGCCGAAAGAGTTTTGCCCAGTCTTTCAAAGGGTCGTATTCTAAAAGCACGACCCCCTTTCAATCGGGATGACCAGCTTGACCCAAGAGCCTCCTCTATACTTGGGAATGGATCACCACCCGTCCCCCCTCTCGATCCAAATTCAGGGGTTTGGCCTCTGCTTCGATATCCAGTTGCTCCCAGGCGCCGACCATGGCGGATCCCACTCGTTCTCGCTCCTCCGGGGCGCAGAAGGCTAAAAGTGTGGGGCCAGCCCCGCTGATCACCACCCCATAGGCCCCGGCAGCCAGAGCCGCCGCCTGGACGGTTTTGAAGCCGGTAATTAGCTCCATGCGCGCCGGTTGGTGCAGCCGATCCTGCAAGGCCACCTTTAGCCAGTCCACCCGCCCCGACTGCAGGCTGCGGATAAGCAGCCCCAGGTGACTGACGGAAAAGACAGCATCCGCCAGGCTGACGGACTTGGGCAGGATCTCGCGGGCCGCCTGGGTGGACAGCTTAAAGTTAGGCACTGCCGCCACCAGGCCGATGTGTTCGTGCCAATCCACCGGACAAAATACCCATTGCCCCTGCTGCCCCTGCACACAGAGTTGACAGCCGCCCTGGAGGGCAGGCACCACGTTGTCGGGATGGCCTTCGAGGGCAATGGCCAACTGCAGGAGAGTCTCAGGAGCCAGGTTCAGGGATCCAAGAGCATTAGCCCCCAGCAGGCCGCCGACAATGGCAGTGGCAGAGCTGCCCAGCCCCCGCGCCAGGGGCACGTTGAGGGTGATCTCAATCTCCACCCCCGGCACCGGCTTGCTGAGCAGCTCGAAAGCACGGCAGAAGGCACGATACACCAGGTTGTCCTTGCTCTGGCTGATGTGATCGCTGCCGCGATAGTGGATGCTGAGACCGGTGGGAATCTCGCGAAATTGGAAGTGGTTGTAGAGCTCCAGGGCTGCACCGATGCAATCGAACCCCGGCCCCAAGTTAGCGGTGGTGGCAGGGACGATCACCTCTATTCGCTCTCTGACCAAGGGGGAAGCTCCTTAGCGAACGGCGGACAACTCAACACAGCAGAGTAACTTGGTAGCCCCGTACTCAGCGCTCCGCGCCGCTAGCGCGAGTAGTGCAGGGCAGAAAAGCCTTCGAACGACTGGAGTCGCTCGCCAATGTTATCTTGTAATCTTAAGTCAGCACCTACCCCGGTGAAAAACCCGGACAGTGCCGTAAGTCAACAAGTAAGCGGAACCTTGAGGCTTTGTCTCTGGGAACCGTCTAGGGGCGTCTTGACAGCGCCTTTACGAGTCCAACTGTGGACTGCGTAAGAATCCCCCGACTTTAGTCGCGGGAGTGTCAACTGTAAGCTCCCATTATCCTACGAATGGGGGATCTCAGGCTCGCAGGGCCTCGATGGGATCCAATTGTGCCGCTTTCCGGGCCGGGAAAATGCCGAAGACCAGCCCAATCCCTGTCGAGAGGGAAAAGGCCACTGCCACTGCCACTGCATCCACGCGGGTAGCCAGGGGCGTGAACACTTGCACCGCCACCAGCAGGCCGCTGCTGAGGAGGATCCCGGCCACGCCGCCGCTGACGGCAATGAGAATAGCTTCGGTGGCAAACTGCTGCAAAATTTGCCGGCTATCGGCGCCGATCGCCTTGCGCAGCCCGATCTCAGAGGTGCGTTCCGCCACCGAGATCAGCATCACATTCATGATCCCCACCCCGCCCACCAGCAGCGAGAGCGCCGCTGTGCCGGTCAACAACACCCGCAGCAGAGTTAAGATCCTGGCCGCCCCGTCCAGCAACACCTTTTGGTTGCGGACAACAAAGTCATCCTCCCCCACCAGTTGGTGCCGTTGCCGCAGCAAGTTGCGGATCTGGAACTCGGCAGCCGGCAGATCGGCTTCAGAGCGGGCCGAGACAAAGATCGCCGTCAGCTCCAGGCCGTAGGGGGAACGCCGCCCGACAAAGCGGTTGGCCACCACATCCACCGGCAAAAACAGGCCAGCATCGCTGTTGCCAAACACCGTTGGCTTGGAACGCAACGTGCCGATTACCTCAAAGGGCAAGTTGTTCAGCAGCAGCGTCTCCCCAATTGCAGCGGCAGGATCCAAGCCGAACAGCTCGCGGGCGGCCTCGCTGCCCAGCACCACCACCGGGCGCTGCTCCTCAATATCCGCCGGCAAGAGAAAGCGGCCTTCCTCAACCTCCAAATTCAGCACCGACAAATACTCCGGCCAGGTGCCTGTGGCCTCATAGCGGCGATCCACTCCGCCCCGCACGGCGCGCACATTGACCACAAGACTGGGGACGGCTGCCGACACAGCGGGCACTTCCGCGGCAATTGCCCGTAGATCGTCAAGGGTGATGGGACGGGTGTTGCTGGCGTCCGCCAGGCCCAAGCTGGAAGAAAAGACAATGAGCAAGTTGGTGCCCAAAGAACGGAACTGATCCACGGCCAGCTCCTGGGCGGCATGGCCAAACCCAGCAATGGCCACCACAGCGGCGTTGCCGATGAGGATCCCCAACATGCTTAAACCGGTGCGCAGGCGGTAGCGGCGCACCATTTGCCAGGCCATTTGGGCTGCAATCGGTAGGCTCATGGGTGTGGCTTGATTTGAGCGGTTTCGCTGCGATTTTGCTCTTGTCGGATCAAAGCCTCTAGGTTCACCCCCGGCGGCAGCGCCGTAAAGACCCGATCCCCCGCCCGCAAGCCCGAGAGCACTTGGGTGATCCCGCCCTGGGTGAGGCCCGTTTCCACCGGTCGATAGGCGGGCCGCTGGGTTTGCGGATCCAGCAGGATCACCCCCTCTTGGCCCTGCTCCCGCAGGATGGCCACCGAGGGCACTGTGAGCGCCTGAGGCTGCCGCTCCCCGATAAAATCCACCGAGACGTTCATGCCGGTGCGCAAAAAGTCTGCCCCCGGCTCCGGCTCGATCATGACCCGAAAGACGGTGACCTCCCGCACCATCACCGTGGCAGGGGCAATCCGCTTCACCCGCCCCTGCACCACCCGATCCGGATAGGCCAGGGATCGGATCTCCACCGGCTGCCCCACCCGCACCTGGGCAATTTGCGCCTCCGGCACCTCTGCTCGCACTTCGATCCCTTGGGCCAGTGCCAAGATGGAGCTGGAAGAGGCGGCGGTGACATCGGAAGCTGCGGTAGTGGGAGTTACAAAGGATCCCACCTCGGCAAAGCGCTGCACCACCACGCCGGAAAAAGGAGCCCGGATCTCGGCCTCAGCCAGGCGAGATTGCCGCTGCGCCAGCTCGGCTTGCGCCTGGGCAATCTGAGCTTGGATCTGCTGCAGCGTTTCTGGGCGGCTACCTGACTGCAATCGCTCCAGCTCTTGTTGGGCAGCTTGCAAGTCCGCTTGCGCTTGTTCCAAGCGAGCTAGGCGTTGATCCAGCTCGCTGCGGGCTACAACCCCCTCCTGCACCAGCGCCTGAATCCGCTCCAATTCCCTTTGGGCCAAACTCACCTGCGACCGCGCCGCGTCCACCCTAGCCTGGGCTGCCGCGATGACCTGGGGTCGCTCGCCGGCTTGCAGTTCCGCCAGGCGGGCCTGTAGCTCTTGGATGCGGGCTTGGGCTTGGCGAATGCTGCTGGCCAGATCGCCGTAGTCCATCCGAGCCAACACTTGCCCCGCCACCACCTCATCCCCCTGATCCACCAGCAGCTCCGCCAGACGACCGGACTCGCGGGGGCTGACATTCACCTGCCGGATCGGCTGCACCTGGCCGCTCACCCTCAGGCGTTGGGTGAGATCTGTCACCTGCACGGGCACCGTTAGCCTCTGCAGACGCTGGGCCATCTGTTGCCGGAGCTGACGCTGAACGAGAATGCCGCCACCGCCCAAGCCGGCCAACAGCATCCCCACCAGGATCCAGCCGATGGGCAGTCCTCTGTTACGGGATCCGCTCTGTGGCAGGGGTTGGTCAGTAGATTTGGCAGGGGGTGGGGATCCCGTCTGGGGCTCATTGGTGCGCAGGATCACAAAAGTCTCTCGCCTTTCACAAGGGCTTTCTCTGTATCCAGCCTATTGAAAAAGGAGAGGGGGTGCAAACGCGGTTTCCCACATCGGCTATTGGGTGCGGGCGGCTGGCAGGCTCTGTACAAAAAAGGGGGGGATTGCTACACTGATTAGCTGCCGATAGCGCGGGAAAGCCATGAACGCTCGCATCAACGCCGAAGAGATCCTCCGCTCCATCGAAGCGGCCTACATGAAGCCGGATCTGCCAGAGATCCATGTTGGCGATCAGGTACGGGTGGGGGTGCGCATTCAAGAGGGCGGCAAAGAGCGGGTGCAAGCCTTTGAAGGCACGGTTATCGCCATGCGTCACTCTGGATGCAACCGCACCATCACGGTGCGCAAGGTTTTCCAGGGAATTGGAGTGGAGCGGGTCTTCCTGGTTCACTCGCCGCGCATTGAGTCAATCCAGGTGTTGCGGCGTGGCAAGGTGCGGCGGGCCAAGCTGTTCTATCTGCGAAACCGAGTGGGCAAGGCCACTCGCATCAAAGCCAAAACGGATTCTAAAGAAGAAGCCCTCTGAGGCTTTGGGCATACCTGCTACACTGGGTAAACTAGGTAAGGGGCTGGTTCTTTACCCATGCGTCCTTAGTTCAGTTGGTAGAACGTCGGTCTCCAAAACCGGATGTCGGGGGTTCGAGTCCTCCAGGACGCGTTGCTGGACAGTTGTGAGGGCGGGCTGGCTTCTGCAGAGCTAGGGAGCCCTCCCTGTCTTTAGCGAGACCTAGGCTCTACCTGTCTCTTTCTTGATGCGCTCCAGTTCTGCCTGCAGCTCAGCAATCTGCCGGCGCAGGCGAGCTGCCTCCGACAGCTCAATGGCAGTACTCCCTTCTAGCTCTGCTCCGCCCATATCTTCGATAGTGATTTTGCGGGGGCCACCAGCAGGCTCCCCCTCTTCCTTGCGCTTAGCATTGGCGGCAATGGCGTCCATGTAGGCCTGCGCCTCCTCGGCTCTCATTGCCCCCAACTCTACCAATTCATCGACTAAGGCTTGCACCTGCTTGCGCAGCTCCAGCAGGCGCTCTCTAGCACTCCCAGCTACCTTGGGGGCATTGTCGGCCACCAGAGCGGCCAGACCCATACCAAAGTAGAAAGCTTTCTCAGCCAAGTTGGCGAGGGGGTTGTCTTTCTCAGCCATAGGGTGTGCCTTGCCAGGGCCAGCGGAACAACTTGAACAAGGAAAATCTAGGTGCAGGAAAAGGGCGACCCGGGTTGACGCGCCTGCTCAGAGCATCCCGTAGTGCTGCTATCTTCCGATCCTGACACGGTTTGGGCGTCGGAGCTGCACGGACCCAGGTCTTCCAGTAGCCTAACATTTTTCCTCTCTGCCCCGCTCGGCTTTCTGGAGGTAATCCCAGATCTTCAACTAACATCCCCCTGTGCCCCCCCATATACGGAGAGGTCAGGTACAGCACGAGCCTTCCCGTCTTGCAAGGTCAACCTAAGGGGTTTCCGGCGGCTCCAGATAAACTGGGATCCGCTCGACAACGGTATCGCTGCGCCGCACCTCTTGTCCTTGGGCTTGGGGGATGGCCACCGGCAAGGTAACCGGTTGGGCAACGAAACAACTGGCCACCGGTAGAGCCTGCTCCAGTTCGTCGAGAGGGCGCGGGATCACGGCCACCGCATGCAACTCGCCGATGCGCTCTGCCTCGTACATGCCGGCATCGATGGCGATGGCCACGTTGGCCACCGTGCCCCGAATGATGGCCGTACACAGCCCGTCGCCGATGGTCTCGTAGGCGGCCAGTTGCACATCCGCCGTTTTCAGCATTGTATCGGCGGCCCCTACCATAGCCGGAAAGCCGCGGGTTTCCAGCAGGCCCACGGCCAAGTTGCTGAGGCGGCTGTAGCCGCGGTTTTGCGCCAGTTGAGACAGCTTGCTGCTGACGGGCAGCACCGCCTCCAAGTTGGGCAAAGGCCGTGGAATGACCAAACTGGAGATTTCCTCTTGGTCAAACTGGCGGGCTAGCTCAATCCCCTCCTCGATGGCAATGCGCACATCGGCAATCCCTCCCCGTACGATTGCCGTGCAGTAGCCTCCTGAGATCTTCTCAAAGCCGATCAGCGCCACTCCTGCCGACTTGGTCATGGCGTCGGCAATGCGCACAATGACTGGAAAGCTGCGTGTCTGAATAAGACCCAAAGAGGTGGACATAGCACCCTACTTCTTTATGCCAGTGTAGCCCTCAAGACTGGCCACCCCCAGAGGATAGGATCTGCCGGTAAGGATAGATCTTGCCCAGCAGCCGATCCAGCTCCGAATAGCCCGGGATCCCATTGAGCTTGCGGGTCTTAGGGGATCTTGAGTTCTCTTGGGTTTGCTCAGCCGCCTCCTGCCAACGACGGGTTTGCTTTTCCACCTGAACCAGCGGCGAATCGGGGGGAGAGGCCAGCTCAGGCAAGGTTTCCTCAGAGGGTTCTGGCGGGGCTACTGCCGACACGGGCTCTGCCTCGCTAGCTATGCCCACCTCCGCCTCTTGCCTGCTGGAATAGGTGGGATCCCCGACCAGCGAGCGGGGAGGGATCACTGCCTGGCTGAGCACCGAACAGTTGAGCAGCGTGGTTTCCGAGCCAATGCAGGCATTTTTGCCGATGGTGCCCTGACCGATCACCAGTACCCCCATCCCCAGGGTGGCCCCCGCCTCCACGACAAGGGATCCCCCACAGGCGTGGAGAACGGATCCCATGCCAATACAGACGCCCCGCCCGATCTCGATGCGACAGCCGGGGTTGGCCCGCAACAGCACTCCCGCTCCGATGCCTGCTCCTGCCTCCACCTGCACTTCGCCACTGACATAGTAGTGAGTTTCGCCGTTCTGGCTGGGCCAGGAGCGCAGCATTGTGGAGGTGGGCAGAGGCAAAGCCAAGGTGCTCCTCATCGCTAGGAGGTCGGACCAAAACCAACCTTGAACCGACAGTGATTCAGAGAAGATGCGGATCCCTCAAGGGGTTTGGATGATCTGCTCCAGCACCCGTCGCTTGGCTTTGGGGTCGATGCCCAGCAGACGCACATACTCGCCGCGGTGCTCCTCCAGGCAGGCTTCCAGAGCCGCTACCACCTGGGGCACCTGGGTGGCCTCGATAGGGCTGCAGCTCTGCCAAGAGGAGGTGCGAAAACGCCGCTTGTCCGCGTGTTCGGTGCCAATGCGGTAGCCCTGGCTGAGCAATTGCTGCACCTGTGCCACCACCTCGCTGCTGAGTCGGGTGCTGGCAGGAACGGTGGAAACAGGAGTAGCCGCTGGGGATCCCTGGGCTGCAGGGGCGGGCGACTTGCCGCCGGGCGTTTGAATGATGCGCTCGTAAACCCGCTTTTTCCCCTTGGGATCAATCCCCAATAGGCGCACGTAATGGCCTTGGTGCTCCGCCAAAGCAGCCGTCAGCTTGGCCAACACCTCCGGCCCGCGGCTAGCGTGAATGGTCGGCCCGCTTTGCCAAGAGGAGGTTTTGAAGCGGCGCTCGTCAGCATATTCGTAGCCGATGCGATAGCCCTGGGCCAGCAGCCGATGTACCTCTTCCTGTAACTCCAGGTCGAGGCCAGCACCACTCCCTCCCAGGTTGCCCCCCTCTGCAGGCGGGGCTGTCCCGCCACTGCTGCTGCTCACCTGCCCCTGGGGCGTTTGAATCACCTTCTCCAGCACCCGCCGTTTGGCCTTGGGATCGATCCCCAGCAGGCGCACATACTCTCCCGTGTGTTCGGCCAGGGCCGCCTGCACAGCCGCCAGGATCTCTTGGGCCGAGCCGCTCCAATTGCCCAAAGTCTGCCAGGAAGAGGTGCGGTAGCGGCGAACATCGGCCACCTCCAGGCCGACGCGATACCCCTGCGCTAATAGCGCCCGGATCTCCTCCTCCAAGCCGGCGTCAGGGCGCGAGCTGGCTGCCCCAGAACCTGGGGCCGTAACCGAGACGTGGCTGGGGGATCCGGAAACAGTCGCCGGCCCCTCCGGGGTTTGGATGATCTGCTCCAGCACCCGTCGTTTTGCCTTGGGGTCGATCCCCAGCAGGCGCACGTATTCGCCGCGGTGCTCCGCCAGAATAGCTTCCAGCGATTGCATTACCTCGGCCTCGCGGGTGCTGGTGATTGGGCTTTCGCTCTGCCAGGAAGAAGTGCGGAAGCGGCGGGCATCGGCATATTCCAGCCCTACCCGATAGCCTTGGGCCAACAGGGCGCGAACCTGCTCCACCACCTCCGGCTTGAGAACGGATCCGCCGCCGTTCCGGCCGTTGGCGCGAGAGGAGGAATGAGTCATAGATGCCGTCTCCGTAGCCGTTGGGTTAGAGGTGCGCGACTGCAGAAGTTCGTTGCGAATGGGAGCAATACAGACGAGGTTTTCACTGCAGTGATAGCCTTCTAGCAGAGCCTGGTTGATGCCGATCACATGTTGGGCAAACTTGGCATCGCTATCCTGCACATCGGGCAGCCGATCCGCCTCAGCTTGCGTGGTGATGATGGAGCCGGAGGGCACATACTTGCCCGGCGGGATCTCCACATCCTGGATCAGGCAGTGCAACATGACGATGCAGCCATCCCCCACCCGCGCGTTAAATACCGTGGAGCGAAAGCCGATGAAGCAGTTGTTGCCCACGTAGGCTGGCCCGTGGATCAAAGCCATGTGAGCAATGGAGGTATTCTTGCCGATCCAAACCGAGTAAGGCTGGCCATCCTCGCCAATGACCCGCCCCTGTTCCAGGCCATGGATCACCACTCCATCCTGGACGTTGGAGCCGTCGCCAATGTAGAAGGGGGAGCCCTCATCTGCACGGATGGAAGTTCCTGGGGCAATCAGCACCTGCGCGCCCACGCGCACATCCCCAATGAGATTGGAAAAGGAATGCACGTAGGCAGAGGGATGAATGGTAGGCTCCGCCAGGCGGCGAGACCAGGGCGTTGGCGGCGCAGCGTAGGTGTGAGCAGGCATAACCGTGAGCCTCTAGAACACGTCAGGGAAAGGAAAGAGAGATCCCAGCTAGCGTTGGTCGCGCTTGTTGTAGAGGGAGCGACCGCCAATGCTAACGGTGTCGATGATCGCCATCACCACTGCATCCAACGGGCGGGTTTCGTTCCCCTGCGGCTGGCGAGCTGCGCTGCCTTGGCTGACCAGCACCCACTCCTCAGCGCCGGCCCCCACCGGATCGGCGGCTACAGCGTAGTCGGGCTGCGGTCGGCCCTCGAGATCGACATACTGCACCACCAGAAACTTCACCCCCGTCAGGCTGGGATCCTTTTGGGTGCTGGTAACAGTGCCCCGCACAATCGCGATACGCATCTATGGACGGGTGAAGGGACGGATGGCGTTGACCCCTTCGCGGAACTGAGCCACATCCTCGGTGTAGCGAATGGGCAACACGTACTCCAGGTTTTCGTGGGGACGGGCGATGATGTGCCAGGAGAGCAACTGGCCGCCATTGACCCGCTTCACCGACTCGATCCCAGCGGCCACCGAGGCCTGCACCTCGGAGACATCGCCCCGCACGATCACGGTGACGCGCCCGCTGCTGATTTTCTCGTAACCCACGAGGGTGACGCGCGCGGCCTTTACCATGGCGTCGGCAGCTTCTACCACTGCCGGGAAGCCCAGGGTTTCGATCATTCCGACTGCAATAGCCATAGGGACTCCTTACGCTGAAATTGTTGGGGGAGTGTAAACCCGGCCCGACTTTCCGGCTCGGGTCAATTCCGGGCCAGGTGCAACTGCTTGGTTTAGGTGCGAAACTGCTCCACTGCCTCCGTGTAGCGGATGGGCAGCACAAACTCCAGGTTTTCGTGGGGACGGGCGATGATGTGGTGGGAGAGGATCTCGCCCCCACTCACCCGTTTGGCAGACTCCAAGCCGGCAGCTACCGAGGCCTGCACCTCGGAGACATCGCCTCGCACGATCACGGTGACGCGCCCGCTGCCAATTTTCTCGTAACCCACGAGGGTGACGCGCGCGGCCTTTACCATGGCGTCGGCAGCTTCTACCACTGCCGGGAACCCACGGGTTTCGATCATTCCGACTGCAATAGGCATATCAACCCTCCACTTTTGAACACTCAGTTCCTGAACGTTGCCGAACCCAGCAATAAGGCCAATCGATCTCCAACCTGATCTCCCCTATTGGGTTCGATCCTGCAATTTCCATCGAACTCATCCGGGAGATTCTCTGCCCAAACCTCAGTGGACAGCTCTTCTCGGCCACACCTACCCCAGCCACCACAGACCTCCCCCTGGAGAGAAGGCCCTGCCCAGCCGCCGACCTCAGACTCAATAGACTGAAGCCAGAAAAGGTTGTAGGAGCCATCTGGGTTAACCACAACTGTCACTTAGGCGGGCAAAGCTGCCAACTCCAGGCTAAGTCCCCATCTTTCTTGCACAAAATCGATCCGACAAAATCGACGAGGACAGCCCAGAGAAGGGATCCCCCGACTTAACAGAATGATATCCCCATTCAATCCTGGACGAAAATCAATATTTTTAATTAGCACGATAGCTTTTTATTAAGAGAGGCAAAATTGTTATCAACTCAAAAATAATTCTTGACATCTTTTCAACTTTTGCCGTTATCGGCGCAGCGAGGGTGGCACTTCCAAGCCATGGGCTTCCATGAGGTTGGGTTGGCTCATCAGGTGGGCCGGGGATCCCTGGGCACAAATCCGGCCTTGATCCAAGAGGAGCACCCGATCGCACACTTCCAGGATCAGTTCCAGATCGTGGGAAGCGAGCAGAAAGGTGTGCGTTGCTTGCAACAAAAAGGCGATTAGCCGGCGACGGGCGCGCAGATCCAGGTTGGCAGTCGGCTCATCGTAGAGGATCAACTGCGGCTGCATCGCCAAGATCCCGGCGATCGCAACCATGCGTTTTTCGCCGCCGGAGAGATGATGGGGGGGACAGTTAGCCAGATGCAGGGTGCCGGTCATCTCCAGGGTTGCTTGAACCACAGCCGCGACCTCCGCCTCAGAACGTCCCAGGTTGCGTGGCCCAAAGGCTACATCTTCGGCCACCGAGGCAGCAAACAGCTGATCGTCGGGATCCTGAAACACTAGCCCCACCTCAGGGCGAAACTGGCCAGGCCGGAGCGGCTGCCCAAACAACGTGATCTGGCCGGAACAGGGGGGCAACAGGCCGGCGAGGGCCAGGAACAGGGTGGTTTTGCCGGCGCCATTGGGGCCAATGATCCCTAGGTGCTGCCCGGCCTCAACCCGTAGATCCAGCCCTTGCAGCACCGGCGGACAACCGGGATAGCCGACCCACAACTGTTTGACTTCCACCGCTGGCACTGTGTTCATGGCAGCAAGCTCATCCCAGGGCTAGCGCTGCTCCAAGGGCTTCCAGCGCTTCTGGGTGGCGGCAGGGGTGAGCTGCAGGGTGGGTACGCTGGGGCTGGTCAGGTCGATCTGGAGAATTTCGTCGGGTGTACACTCGCAGTAGCGGCGCAGATCCCGCATTTGGTTGAGGGTTTGAATTTGCAGGGGCAGGCGGTCAGAAATCGGCCCCAGGTAAACGTTGCCCAGCTCAGTGTGGAGCGTGATTCCCTCTCCTGATTGCCAATCTACGGTCTCGATCCGGATCTCAGACTGTTGCAGGGCTTCGAGCAACAAGGCCCATTGCTCGGGCGTGTGGTTCTCCCAGCCCAGCAACTCCAGCTCAGGCCAGGAGAGAGAGGATCCGCTGTGGCGTCGAAAGGGATCGGGGGGCAGCCAATGGCCTTGCCGATCCACCCAGCCTGTCTGGTCGCCCTGGCGGGCGCGTGCAACCGGTTGCCGTTCCCGCACCTGGACAATCACCCCCACCGGCAGCAGCTGCCGCTGTACCTGGACGCTTTTGAGGGGAGAAGGGCGAGCTGGGGATCCCAGTAAGGCTCTTTCCAAGACAGCCGGCTGCACCTGCCAGATGTTCACGGGATAGGTCAGAGGCAATTGCCTCCGTATCCAGTCGGGATCCACCCAGTAGCTGCCCTTTACCTGAATTTGCTCCGGCCGGCGAATTTGCCAGTAGGGCTGCTGCAGACCCAACACCAGCAGTGTCAGAACGCCCATCGAGCTGGCTAAGCGCCAGGATCCCTGCCAAAAGCGGTTGCGACGTTGCTGACGCAAAAGTCGCCTGCGTTGCAGAAGTTGTTCGCGCGTGGGAGAAGCCAGAGGTAGCATTAGCCCTCCCTCAAGCCAAAGAGGAGCCTTCCATGCTCCTGTTCAACTCGCGATCTCCTCGACCTGATCCGCCCGCAGCCAAATTGGGGGGGTGGGAACAGCCCCAAACTTAATCTGGAGGTAGTTGTCCTTGATATCCACCACTTCTCCAGCAGTATCGAAGACGTAGCTGGGAATAAAAGAGTCGCTGGCCTGGGCTTCCAGGCTGCCTTGCAATTTCTCGCGGATGGCCCGCACCAGAGTGCCTCGCTTAATCGCCATTGCCCCTCCTTGAATTTCGTGTTGGTTGGCCGTTTCGATAGCCGTTGTATCCTATGCAGCCAATAAGCTGGGATCCAGCCTACTTGCGCTTCAGGCTGCGGGCCATGTTGCGAAACATGTCCAGGTCGGATCCCCCCTGGCGGCGTAAGCCTGCTTCACTGCTTCTGTTTGAGGTGGAAGAGCTCTGCTCAGAAGCAGGTTCAGGAGCTTTGGCCTGTTCTACGGCCAACTTAACTTTGCTTAGGGAAGAAACCTGCTCCACTACCTCCACCTTCTCCGCAGAGCCAAAATCCTGGAAGGTGTGCTTCACGATCCTGGGAGTGCGCATGTATTCGATGTTGCCAAGGGTTTTGGCCTCATCCGGGTCGAGAAAAAAGGTGTTGTCTTTCTTTTTAGCTGGCTGAGCAGCTGTCTCTGAGGAAGGTTTGGAATCTGCTTGACCGCGAGAGCCGAAAAAGCGCCTGAAGATGCCTACCATTGTCTTTTGCCTGCAATGCGAAGAAAGTTGAGCCGGATCCCTAAACGGCGGGTTAGCCAGCCGCAGTTAGAAAGATGACGGCTGAGCCCGGCTATGAAATCATACTAAGCCAACTCAGGATAACATGCTCCCTGGCTGCAGGACGGCTGTTTCGTCCAAGTGTTCAACTCTTGGAGGCTCTGCCAGGGGAGGGCTTTCGACCCTAGGCAAGTGGTCTGGTCAAGGGCAGCAAGCACATCCTCAGTCACGGCTCTTTAGCTTAATCGGCGGGAAGCCCCGCACTGTATGGGTGAATTGTGTTGACTCAAGCGCAAATCGGTGTCGGGATGAAAGCCGTTCGTACTGCAATTGAGGAGAATAAGTTAAATCTCTGTTGTGTTTACTCAACGAAGATAAGTGGCGGGAGTTGTTCACTAAGCTTGGGGATCCCAATGGCTGGCCAATATATTTTTTGCTGGAAAATCCGTGTTGACTCCCTTTTTGAGGTATGGCTTAACTCTTCACAATCAGTATGGGCAAGCAGTATTAAGCTGGAACAGCACCTAGGGGCATTGGGGAACTGCCCTGTAAGAGGGGAACGCGTGGGGAGAGGAGCACTGCTATTGGGAAGGGGCAGCCCACAACTCAGCAAGTGCTGTCGTGGAACCAAGAACAAGAATCCCCACTCTTTAGGGCTGGGGAGTATGCCAACTGACCGACGCTATGGTTCAGGGAATCGTTCAGCACTAGCCTTGGGATCCCCAAATTAGAGGCGGCACTCTGGATGCCTGTCTTAGCGAGAGGGCCCAAAAACTTTTGGGATCCCTCCCTCCACAAAACTCATCAGGCTGAAAAAGCTGCTGAGGAACTCTGCAGAAGTGCAAGCGAGATTAGCTGGTAGGAGTTGAAAAGCAGGCATTACTCCCATGCCTGCGGAGTGTAATGTACTACAACTTGAGCGGACTGCCTAAATTCAAGGCTGTGCCGATGCAGCGAGCCAAGACCTGAATGTTTCGCCCTTGTTCTGCCAATTCCAAAATCTGAGTAGAAGGCTTACTCGTACGGGCGATGGACGAATACTGTACATTTTAGACAGCATTCCAGTTCTACTGAGCGAGCTGGTGTCTTACACGCAACCTAGCAAGCAATCGGAGAACAGCAGGAGAAGAGCACCTTGTTCTCTGCTTAGAGGCTAGAATGACCTACCCCCCTCCCGCATCGGCAACCCTACGGATTTTGGCTGGCAAGGCACTCCCGGATTTTCAGGAATGGTCAGCTTTCTCTCCGAGACCCTACAGAGCCAAGAATCGCCGACTTGCGGTGAGAGACAATGAGAAAGGGAGAGACTCGAGGCAATCCCGTAGCCCGATCTCTCCCTGTGGCCCTAACGTCTGGAACAGCCCCTGGCTCTAGCAAGGTAGTAGTTGCTACTCCCCTGATTTTAAGTCAGGGGATTCTTACGCAGTCCACAGAGGAACTCACAAAGGCGCTGTCAAGATGCCCCTAGACGGTTCCTAAAGGCAAAGCTTGGAGGTTCCGCTTACTTGTTGACTTACGGCACTGTCCCGGTCTTTCACCAGGGTGGGTGCTTACATTGGCGAGCGACTCAAGTCGCTTAAGGACTACGTCCCGCTAACGTGAGCGGGCTTCTCCGCCCCGTACTTTAGTACGGGGCTACCCAGCTGCCCTGGTGTGTTCCTGTTCCGCCTTAAAATCCTAAGATAGAAGTTGAACGTCCCTGCTGAGCTGGGTACCTTTCCTTCACAACTTGGAAAGTGGTGGACTAGTCGCAGAGGCGGGGGCGACGGCCGTTACGTTTTGAGAGGAATCCATGTTGTTCATTTTTAACCTAGCGAAGCGTCTGCAGCTCATCCTCCTCGCTCTCGTAGTCGGGGTGGCTGGGGTAGCTTTCCTGTCCAACCCTGCTGCTGCTGAAACCTACACAGTTAAAATGGGCTCTGACAAGGCCCAACTGATTTTCGATCCCCCTTCCCTCACCATCAATCAGGGAGATACTGTTCGGTGGGTCAACAACAAGGTCTATCCTCACAACGTTGTCTTTGACAAGGTACCCGGTGGCGATGCGGCCTTGGCAGCCAAGCTGTCCCACAAGGCCCTGCTCACGGCTCCCAACCAAGTGGTGGAATCGGCCTTTGTCGATGTCCCTCCGGGTGAGTACACCTACTACTGCACTCCCCACCGCGGGGCTGGCATGGTCGGCAAGATCATCGTCAATGGCTAGGCCTGCCCTCTAATTGCACTTCCCGGGTTGCTTTTTAAGAGAGAGCCCAGCTCTGGCTTGCTGGCTGGGGATCCCTGCCCGTAGCATAGAAAGTAGCCCTCTCGAGAGTGGGAGGGCTTTTTCGCGAATAGACGTTTGCCCGGCTGCCCCTTGTGCCAGACAGTCTGTACCGCTTAACCGTAGTCCACAGACGAGTTCCCTATGACCACCAGTGTTAAAGGCTACCTGCTCTTGGCCGTTTCCTGCATCAGTGCCATCGCCGCTGTGGGTTCGATTTTCGAGTTGGCTTCCGGTGAGCCGGATTTTGGCGTCGGCCCCACCAGTATCATCTTGGTTGTTGCTGCTCCGTTGGCGGTTTGGCTGTTTCAGTCGGCAGTTGGGGCGGCGCGATCCAGCGGCGCTGCTGGCAAGGGGAGCAAGAAGCGAAAGTAGGCAGGTAGATAGGGGAAAACTGGGGGCAAGGAGACGGAGTCAGCAGGTTTGCGGTAAAGAGACTTGCGATTCTACCTCGGCTTCTGCTGGCTGATGAAACTCCGGCAATAGCTTTCGTTCTTGCACAGTTCCAAGGGCTGCTTCTAGCTCTGCCGTGGCTAGAGTACAACTGGAGCCAGATCCGTTCAACACAGTCTCGGTCACCTGTCCTTTTTTGTCGATCCGATATTCCACCTTGATGTACTCGGGCATCTGCACTCCCCTCGCTGCTGCTCGACAACTGACTTTCTCCTACCCATTGTAGTTCCCACTTTTTCCCTGACTCGATCTGGCTGGGCCGTATGGCTTCTGCTCGTCACCCTTTTCCCCCTGCCAACAGGGATCCCGGCATCCGGCGGGATCTTGGTTTGGGGGTAGGGGCGCTGCTGGGCGTTGTCCTAATCGGCACCCTCTGGTACCACAGAGTGGAGCAATGGCCTTGGGTGGAAGCGTTTTACATGAGCGTCATTACCCTAACCACTGTGGGCTTTATGGAGGTGAGGCCGCTAGGAAACCGGGGGCGCTTGTTCACGGTGGCCTTGATCCTGATGGGGGTTTTGAGCATCGGGTTTATGGTGAACCGCTTTACGGAGGCCCTCATCCAAGGGCATTTTCAGGAAGGGATCCGGCAGCGAAAGTGGAAGAAACAGATGGAAGCACTGAACAACCACTACATCGTTTGCGGTTTTGGGCGCATTGGGCGGCAGGTGGCGCAAGAGTTTCAGGCAGAGGGGGTGCCGTTTTTGGTTATTGATCAATCTGCCGAGGCAATTCAGGTGGCGCAAGAGCTGGGATATATCGCTCTTCATGGGGACAGCACCCTGGATGCCACCTTGCTGGCGGCGCGGGTGCAGCAGGCCGAGGGGTTGATCGCCGCCCTCTCCAGCGATGCCGAAAACCTCTATGTGGTGCTGTCGGCCCGCACCTTGAACCCTCGCATCCGCGCCATTGCCCGCGCCAACACGGAAGAGGCTTTGCAAAAGCTGCAGCGAGCGGGCGTTGCCCACGCCATTTCTCCCTATATCACCGGTGGAAAACGCATGGCGGCGGCGGCCTTACGCCCCCGCGTGGTGGACTTTGTCGATGGGATCCTGTCGGGCCGGGATCGCACTTTTTACCTGGAGGAGTACGAGCTGGCGGCCCAAGAATGCCCCTATGTCGGCCAAACCTTGGGGAAAGCCAATTTGCGAGCCCGCTCTGGCGCTTTGGTGGTGGCGATTCGGCGGGCAGATGGCCAGTTGATTGGCGGCCCCAGTGGAGATACCCTGCTGCAGCCGGGGGATCTATTGCTGTGTATGGGCACGGCCGAGCAGTTGCGTCGCCTGGGCCAGTTGCTCTATCCCCGTCTCTAGAGGGTTTCTCATCAGGGATAGCCTAGCTAGATTCGCCTGAGGATGCTGGGGCCGTGGGAGTCGGTGCCGCAGGTTTTCAAAAGTCCATAGGTCTCGGCCAGCTTTTCCCCGATCGCCGTCTCTTCTGGGCTAGGAGCCCAAATTTCGGGGTTTTTGTAGGCGTAGTAGACCTCAAGGCCATCTAGGCCCAACTCCACGGCTTCCGGAACCAGCTCTTCCGCAGGCAACCCGTAGCGAAAAGGATGGGCCAGCACTGCCAGGCCCCCAGCCGCTTGAATAGCCCCAATGGCCTCAGCAGCGGGCAGGCCGGGCACCTGCTCCCCCTGGATAAAGGGAGCCAAAACAGGGTCGGCAGGATCAAACCCGTAGCCGAGAATATGCACCTCGCAGCCCAGCAGGTTGGCTGTAATCTCGATCCCCGGCCACAGGATGGGATCCTCGGCGCGATCCAGGTGGGCGCGGGCCTGTTCGTAGCCCTTCAGGGTGTGGTGATCGGTAATGGCCAGGCCCTTGAGGCCGTGCCGGCGCGCCTGCTCTGCCAAGTCTGCCGGATCCATGCGCCCATCGGAGCAGCAGGTGTGCAGATGAAAGTTGTACTGCAAGGGACAAGAAAGAGGGCCGATCCCTTGCAGCACCCGCCGCAGCTCCACCGCAGAAGCCACTCTACAGGGATCCCATTGCAAACCAACCAGCATGGCTACCCTTGCCTCCCCAACAGGCGCTGCTCCAGAGAAGCTAAGCTCCGAAGTTTTATCTTTTGTTAAGGACGTCCACCCATTCTAGCCGGGGTGCAGGAGGGGTGCCAGGTGTGGAGAACTACAGTAGTGGCCAGGGATCCCTAAGGGTTGGTCAAGATCTCTTCAGCAGCCTTGAGGGCTGCTCCAGGAGAGAAGTCGCTGTAGCCCAGTGTGTGCAGGGTTGACTCGAGAGCAGCCAGCGTGGTGAGAATGTCTCGGTCGCTCACAAAGCCCAGGTGGCCGATGCGAAAGATCTTGCCCTTGAGGTGGTCTTGGCCGGCGGCAAGGGCAATGTCGAAATGCTTCTTCAGGGTGCTGCGGATAGTGTCGGCGTTGATCCCTTCGGGAGCCAGCACGGCTGTTACCGAGGGGCTGGCCGCCGACTCTGGGTTCACCAAAAGCTTCAGCCCCAGCGCCTTGACACCGGCGCGGGTGGCCTGGGCCAAGCGGTCGTGGCGACGGTAGATGGCCTCCAACCCTTCCGCCCGCATCAGGCGCAGGGTAACTTGCAAGGCGTAAAACAGATTTACTGCCGGGGTAAAGGGAGTGGTGCCCTGGCGTAGGGCTTTTTGGGCCAGCTTAAAGCTCCAGTAGTACTTAGGAAAGCGAGAGCGCTCAGCAGCAGCCATGGCCCGCGGGCTGACGGCCACAAACCCCAGCCCCGGCGGGATCATGTAGCCCTTCTGGGATCCAGAGGCCACCACATCCAAGCCCCACTCGTCCATAGGCACTGGCATCGCCCCCAAACTGGTGACCGCATCCACAATCACCAGCGCTTCCCCATGCTCGCGGGCGGCAGCTGCAATAGCCTGCACATCGTTGGCCACGCCGCTAGAGGTTTCCGAATGGGTGAGAATGACCGCCTTGATGGTCTTCTCCCGGTCGGCGGCCAGCTTTTCTTGGAAGACCTCGACGGGATAGGGCACGCCCCAGGGGGTTTCTATCCGCTCGCACTGCAGGCCAAATTGCTCCGACATCTCGGCCCAGCGCTCGCCAAACTTGCCGTTGACCCCCACCAAAACCCGTTCCCCTGGGCTGAGGGTGTTGAGGATCCCGGCTTCCATGGCCCCGGTGCCGCTGGAGGCAAAGACAAACACATCGGAAGTAGTCTGGTGCAGCCAACGCAGCCCCTCCGTCACCTCTTCCAGGATGGCGGTGAACTCTTTGCTGCGGTGCTCGATAGGCCCCCGCGCCATGGCCAGCAGCGCACTCTCGGGAACGGGAGTGGGGCCGGGGATCATCAACATCAACTTGTCTTTCATGCGTGTCCCGCCAGGGAGGTCAGGTTTAAGAGGTGGCGGCCAGATTCGAACTGGCGCATAGAGGTTTTGCAGACCTCTGCCTTACCACTTGGCTACGCCACCCTACTCCTCAATCAGACAAGACATTGTATCCGAAAATGGGATCCCCTAGCCACCGCTGCGCGGGAGCTACAGACGTAGGATGTTACAAAGCAGCCCCTGCTCTTCTGGCGAGCCAGATATCGCTCCAAGCGTCCCTGGAAAAACGACAGAACCAACATTAGTCTTGCACACTTAACAGACGGGATCCCAGCAGGCGTTGCAGCCAAGGGGCAAGGAACTCGCGGTTAGCTGACTGCTGCTCTGGATCCTGGGTTTCCAGAGGAAAGGGGGCAAGGGCCCGCAGGGCGGCAGTGGTAACGCAGAACATGGCCTTTTGGAAGCTGAGGCAGATTTTCACCCTGAGGTCATCTTCCCCGCGCGGCTGGCGGCGGTAGTGCTCCCGCAAAGACTCAGGCAGGTGGCGCATCATATCCTGCATCAAGAGGGTGGGTGGGATCCCGGCACTCCCCACCGGCAGTGGATCGGCATAGAGGGCTCCATAGGCGAAGTCCGCCTGCTCGACTGGGATCTGGTGCGCCTGGGCGTTGTAGGAGACTGTGCCCATGAAGGGGAAAGAGCGGAAAAACACGGCTTCCACGTAGGGCAGGGCCGTGTCGGGCAGGAAGGTCAGCCCCGCCGACAGGGGGATGATCTCGTAGCGGTGGCCCCAGATGCAGGGAGCGTAGGTGATGGGCTTGTTGGCGGCTGCCACCAACCCCTGCTGGATGTGGGCCACCACGTCGGCAAGGGTGAGCTGGGGTTCGCTCTCGTGGCGCTTGGCCAGGGTCAGGAAGAGATCGCTCATCACCCGCCAAAACTGGCCCAGGCCGCTGTACATGGCCAGCATGCGCACTTGTTCCAGCGCAAAGTCGGGGCAGAGGAAGTTAAGGCCCTGCAGAAGGGGGTTGAAGCGGAACTTGGCCCGAATAGCCACCTTGGCTCGCTCGACAAATTCGGGAGTATCCAGATAGCGATCCAGACCGCCCCCCCCATGCCAGAGCATGGCTTTCATGCAGTATTCGGCAAACTCGTAGTTGATGCGATCGTGCCAGAGGTAGCGCAGCCATTTGCCCGGCGTAATTTCGCCGTTAAAGTACTTAAAAGCGGGGAACAGCTCCAAAAATTGGTGGTCGGCAATGAAGATTAAATTCTGGGAGTAGGCATCCAGCACCCGGCCGTAGCTATGGAGGATGCCGATCACCTCCAGCCGGTTGCTGGGGGAATCCGGCACAAGGGCTCCCCCTGCCTCTAGGCGTTGGACAATAGGAGCCAGTCGCCATTGCTCTAGAGGATCTAAGCCGGCCAGAAAGAAACAGGAAGGAGCGGGAACCAGGGTAGCAGTCATGGGAGAAGCAGCAGTTGAGACAACAACAAAAACCCAGTTGATCTCACCAAATCGTCACAACGAAGATGACCCAGGCCCGAAAGCAGTGATCGGCCTGCCTGCTTCAGCAAGATTGAGAACCACCGGCCTGGCCCAGTGAGCGGCGGTGGACTCCACCCAATGGGTTGCCCAGGCAGGCTGGAGGCCGAGCCACACCACCAGCACTGCTAGAACTACAGCAGGCAGGCGTTCTCCGGCGGCATGTCGTTGCATGGCAATGGCCACTTCCGAGAGGCGCCCGAAAAAGACACGGTTCACCATTAGCAGAAAGTAGGCTGCCGTCAATCCTGTCCCCACCATGCACAGCAGCGTCTGCAGGGGGAAGACGGGAAAGCTGCCCCGAAAGAGGGTGAACTCGGCAATAAAGCCCACCAGGCCGGGCGTGCCGCCGCTGGCCATCACCCCCAACACCGTCAAGCTGCCAATAAGCGGCAAGCCCCGCTCCGGGTTGAGCAATCCCCGCAGCAACCTGAGATCCCGCGTGCCGGTATTGGCGTAGACGGCACCCACCAGCAGAAACAGCAGCGAGGAAATCAGGCCGTGGCTCACCATCTGGAATAGGGATCCCACCAAGGAGAGGGGGGTGGCCGCCGCCGTGGCCAGGAGAATGTAGCCCATATGGGCAATGGAGCTGTAGGCCACCAGCTTTTTCATATCTTGCTGCACCAAGGCGTTCAGGGATCCATACAGCACATTGGCCACCGCCCAACTGGCCAGCCAGGGCCCGGCTTGCTCCCAGGCAGCCGGCAAAAGCTGTAGGCCAAAACGCACCAGGCCATAGGTGCCCAACTTGAGCAAGAGCCCCGCCAAGAGCACCGAAATGGGGGTGGAAGCCTCCACGTGGGCATCCGGCAGCCAGGTGTGGAAGGGCACCAAGGGGATCTTGATGGCCAGCCCCAGCAGGATGGGAACAAGCAACAAAAGCTGCTGCAGCGGGGGCAAGGGGTGGGCCTGCAGAACGGTGTAACTAAAGCTGTGAACCTCGCTTAGCCAACTGAGGCCGAAAAAGCCAATCAGCAGCAGAATACCAGAGACAGCGGTGTAGACCAAAAACTTGGTGGCAGCATAGGTGCGCCGCGGCCCGCCCCAGATGGCAATCAGCAGATAAAGCGGGATCAGCTCAACTTCGTAGAACAGGAAGAATAGCAGCAAGTTCTGGGCCAGAAAAGCCCCCGCAATAGCGGCTGCCAGCAGCAACACCAAGCTGTAGTAGAGGCGAGGCCGCTCCACCTGGCCGCTGGCCCAAAGGGCAATCAACACCAGCAAGCCAGTCATCACCACTAGCGGCAGGGAGATCCCGTCCACCCCTAGCTCATAAACCAAGCCCAACTGCGGGATCCAGGCCACTCGTTCGGCCATCTGGATCCCTTGCTCTTGAGGATCCAAAAGCAGCAGCAATCCCAAGCTCAGCCCCAACAAAGCCAGGCCAAACCCCAAAGCCAAAGTCCGGTGCAGGCCCTTCCCCGCTCGCTCGGGGATCAGCCCCACCAAGATGCTGCCCAACAACGGGATCCCGACCAAAAGGCTGAGCATCACTTCCTCCCACTCAATAGGCCAATCCCAAATGGGGCGAACGCAGCAGCCAAGCGGTAACCACCACGACCCCAATGACAATGAGCAGCACGTAGAGCTGCATCCGCCCCGACAGGGTGTACTTGAGGGCTTCGCCGCTAAACCAAAAAGCCAGGCTCACCCCGTTCACCAGGCCATCCACCCCGTTGCGATCCAGCCATTCCAGTCCGCGGGAGAGGGCGCTGACCGGCTGCACCAGCAGCGCCTGGTAGAGCTGCCCGGTGTAGAAATCCTGGGCCAAGAGATCCTGCAGCTCCGGCCAGGGCAGGCGCAGCCGCCGCCGGCCTCCCCAGTACAGCCAGGCACCAACACTGGCTCCCAGCAACCCTGCGGTCCCCAGCAAGACAGCCATCTGCTGCAGCTCCGGGATCCAAGCGGGATAAAGCCCCCAGCGCCAGAAGAGCCAGGGCATCAGCAAGTTCTGCACTGTCAGGATAACCATGGGCAGGGCCATCAGCCAGCCCACCTCAGGCGCGCGGCGCGTCTTGGGCTGCGGGGATCCCAAAAAGACCAGACCAAACACCCGCGCCAGATTCAAAGCCGTCAGCCCGTTAACCAGCAGCAACACCCCCATCAGGGCCGGCTCGCTGTACACCAGCGCCAGGCGAATGAGAGTCCAAAAGCACCCCAGTGGAGCCACCATCCCCAGGGATCCCACGGCAAAGGCGGCCAGGGTAGCCGGCATGCGGCTCCCTAGGCCCCCCAGCTCCGTCAGATCCTGGGTAGAAGTGGTGTAGATGAGGGATCCCACCCCCATAAACAGCAGCGCCTTGGCCAGGCCGTGCATGAGCAGCAGCTCCAGGGCCAAATCCGGCTGCCCCGTCCCCACCGCTGCAAACACCAAGCCTAGGTAGGCACTGGTGGAGTAGGAGAAGGTGCGCTTAAGGTCGATTTGCGCCAAGGCCACTAGGGATCCCCCTATAGCCGTAATCGTGCCGATGGCCACCAGCACCCCATCGGTGAGGGGAGAGAGAGCCAAAAGGGGCTGCAGCTTGATCAAGACAAAAGCGCCGCAGGCTACCACCGCCGAGTTGCGCAGGATCGAAGCCGGGTTGGGTGCCTCCATGGCCTCATCCAGCCACAGGTGTAGCGGGAACTGGGCGCACTTGCCCAGCGGCCCTGCAATCAAAGCCAACCCCATCAAGGCCGCCCAAGTCGGATCCAAGCTGGTCGTAGCCGCCCAATCCCGCAGGCCGGAAAAGGTCAAGGAGCCGGAGAAATTGGAGACCGCCACCACCCCCATCAACAGCAACAGGTCTCCCACCCGTTTGGTGAGAAAAGCATCCCGCGCTGCAGTAACCACCAGCGGCTGGGCGTACCAGAAGCCCACCAACAGATAGGTGGAAAGCGTCAGCATCTCCAGCAGCGCGTAGCTGAAAAACAGGGAATCGCTGAGGGCGATCCCCGTCATCCCGCCCTCGAAAAAGCCCATCAGAGCGGCAAAGCGACCCAAGCCCCAGTCCTTATCCAAATACCCCAAGGCATAGATCTGGGCCAGCAAGCTCAAGCCGCTGAACCAGACAACGGTTCCCAGCGTCAGAGACGAAACCTCCAAAGACAGGGTCAAATCCAAATCGGCCACCCGAAACCAGAGGTAGTTCAGGATCTGGGGATCCCGACCCCAAACCTGCCGCAACAGCCAAAGGCCATGAGCAAGGGCCGCAAAGGTCAGTAGGATATTGAGGTAAGCTGCCGGACGTGGGCCACTGCGCTTAATCCAGCCACTGGCCCAAGGGAGAGCCAGCGCTGTCCCCACCCAGCCATAAAAGGGGAGCCACCAGGCGCTCTCTGGCCCAATTGCCCAGTCTTCAAAGCCCGCCATCTGCTGCTTGCAACAAGTAGCTAAGCATTTTTTTTCAATGAACGGCTACAGTCCAAATATACACAGGGTACGTAGGAAGCTTGGCTCAGGAAGGTGCAAAATCCCCAGATTTCCGTAAGGCTTTTCCTAGGGGAGCAGAATCCTCAAACCCGCCGGGGATCAGCAGCGCCCAGGCGATAGCCGCGGGGGGTGATCAGCCACCTGCCGTAGCGAAAGGTCTGCGAGTTGCCGATCAAGACCAGGGTAAACATGTCCACCTGCTCAGGATCCAACTCCCCCAGCGTGGTGAGGTGGAAAACCTCGCCGGAACGGTAGAGGTTGCGGGCCACCGCCACAGGGGTGTGGGTGGGACGGGCGGCCAAAAAGATCTGCAGGGCTTTGAGGAAGGGATCCAGCCGCTGCCGCGAGCGGGGATTGTAGAGGGCCACTACAAAGTCAGCGGCCGCCGCCGCCTGCAACCGCTTCTCGATGGCCGGCCAGGGGGTAAGGCGATCGGAGAGGGAAATGGCGCAAAAATCCTGCACCAGGGGCGCCCCCAGGCGGGCGGCGGCAGCCTGAAGGGCGGAGATCCCTGGCAGCACCTCCAGAGAGGGGCAGCTCCCATCCCAGCCGCTGCGGGCCAAGTACTCCAGCACCAGCCCGGCCATGCCGTAGATCCCGGCATCTCCCGAAGAGATTACCGCCACCTGCAACCCCTGCTGGGCCAGGGCAATGGCCCGCTGCGCCCGCTCCACCTCTTGGGTGAGGGGGAAGGCCTCCCGAATTTGGCCGGGGTGCAGGAGGGGTGCCACCAAGTCCAGATAGAGCTGGTAGCCAATCACCACGTCGGCTTGGGCCAGAGCCAGGCGGGCAGCCAAGGTCAATTGAGCGGGATCCCCAGGGCCGGTGCCAATCAGCCACAGGTGCCCGGCGCGAGGGGAATACTCCTGAGCAGCGCGGGCAATGGCCAGGGTACACGCTCCCTCAGTCTCTGAGGCAAAGACCTGCTTGGGGCAGAGGAGGGTGGCCCCCTCCTGGGCTAGCTCGTCCTCCCCCGACCAGCGCTGGGCAGCCAAAAGAGCAGCCGCCTCTGCCACCGAAGGGGTGCCCACCGCCTGCCGCACCGCCTCCGAAGGGTGGGGAACTGGGATCCCGGCCAGGGCTTCGGCAGAGAAGAACTGGATAGGCCAGCCGTAGGCCTGGGCCAACTCCAGCAGTCCCGCTTCATCCCGTTTCAGCTCCAGGGTGGCCAAGCCAGCAACGGCCTCGAAGGCCAGCCCCTGGGCCTGCAGCAGGCGGCGCAGGGATCCCTCCAGCCAGGCGCGGCTGGTGCCCCGCTCGCAGCCCACACCCACCCACAGCACCCGTGGATGCCAGTGGACGGTGGGGATGGGGGGGCAGGGTGTTGTATACTCGCCAATCCGGACCTGGGCCACCGCCTGCTCAGGAGGGGTGGTGAAAAGGGGGTGATCTGGGGGCCAGGCCTGGCGCCAAAGCTGTGTGCCACAGGTTTGCTGAACCACCACCGGCTCTCCCCGCGCCAGAGCGGCTGCCACTCCGTTCCAATCGCCGGTGCCCCGCTGCCAACCGTAGGGATCCCCCAGCCCATCCAAAGGCGGGATCCCCAGCCCTTCTGAGGCAGAGGTGAGGATGGGCTCGGCTCCCAAAGCAGCCGCCACCCGCCGCGCCAGCGCCTCAGCTCCTCCCACATGGCCGCCACAGAGGCTAATGGCCCAGCGCCCAGCTTCGTCCACCACCACCACCGCCGGATCCCGGTATTTGTCTTGCAAGAGGGGGGCAATGAGCCGCACCACCGACCCAACTGGCAAGACAAAGATACAGCCCTGCACCTGCGGCCAGCTCTGGGCCACCGCTGCCGCCAAGGGATCCCCATAGGCTTGCCAGGGGGGTGGCAGCGGCTCTCCCGGGGGGTTGGCCTTGCTCCAGCAGATCCACTCCTCCGGCAGTAGCGACAGCAAAGGCTGGGCCAAGCGGCGACCGCGCGGGGTAGGGGCAAACAGGGCAAGCTTCATTAGCCTAGGGATCCTATACTGGACTACAGAGCCACCCGCAAATAGACGAGCGCCAATGCCAACCCCCCTTGGACTGATGCTGCCGCTGATCCCCCTGGAGGCTCTGCTCTCCACGAAGGGGCTGATGTTTTTGTTGCTATCGGCCTATGGCGGGGCCATGTGGACATTTTTAAGTGGCGCTCCCCGGGTGTACACCATCATCGTGCCCGATCTGGAGCAGGCAAGGGGCTTCTACGAAAAGGTTTTGAAGCTGCCGGAGGCGGAGCTGCCACTGCAGTACTACTACGGCTACGAGCAAAGCGTCGTCAGCTCTAGCCTGGGATCACCCTATTTTCCAGGGGATATTGGCCTCAGCTCCCGCCTCGATGCCAAAGCCCGCCCCACCTCGACACCTCTCGATACCCCTGGCCTCTGGTATCAGCTCTCCGATACGGTGCAACTGCACGTGATCCCTGGTTCTACTGATCCCTACGCGGCCTCCGTCCCCTACGGCAGTCCCTCCAGGCTCCCCTCTGTACCTGCCTACGGGGCGGCAGCCAGTCGCAGCAGCGGCGTCCGCTATCGCCACACCACCTATGAACGGGAAGCCCTCAAAGCCCTCCTGAAGCGGATCAACAAGCAAGGGATCCGCAACAGCGTCCGCTCCGAAAAGCCTTTTGTCTTCTGGGTGCGCGATCATCAAGGGCAGATCATCGAATTTGCCGAAATAAAAGGATGAAGGGATCCCCTAAGATTGTTGAAGGAAGGGGAAGCAAAAAGTCGGCGAGGGGAGACGCCAACAGATGAAACGGATGCTGCTGCTGTTGCTGGGTCTGCTGTGGATCGGGATGTGGGGTGGACAGCCGGCCGTGGCTCTGTCGCGGGCCAAAGACAACCCCGTGGTGGGCATCCAATCCCCAGCCAAAGACTTCATCACCACCGAGTCTGGCCTGCAATACTACGACATCGCTCAAGGCAGTGGGCCTTCACCTCAACCGGGGCAAACGGTGGTGGTGAACTATGTGGGCAAGCTGCAGGATGGCACCGTCTTCGATAGCTCCTATAAGCGCAATCAACCTTTCACCTTCACCTACGGAGTAGGGCAGGTGATCCGCGGCTGGGAGGAAGGTCTGGCCACCATGCGGGTGGGTGGCAAGCGGTACTTGCGCATTCCGCCGGAGTTGGCCTACGGCAGCCGCGGCGCCGGCGGCGTGATCCCACCCAACGCCACCCTTGATTTTGAAGTGGAGCTCCTGGCCATCCAGTAGACTCTGGATATCCACGCCTAAGCTTGACTGGGGGTGGGGAAAGTCAAGGCGGTGAGATTGCAGGGCGCTGCGGCAACTCCCTTCTGGGTAACAAACCTGTCTCCGTCTGTGGAGCCCAATTTTCCCCCTGAAGCTCCTAGCGCAGAAAAAGCTCGCCTGCGCCAGCACTTCCGCCAAGTGCGGCAGGGGCTGGAACGATCCCTGATCGAGCAGAAAATAGTGGCTCATCTGGCCTCTCACCCCCAGCTTTTGGCGGCCAGAACCATTTTGGCCTACGCGGCCTTCGGCTCCGAGGTGGATCTGGGATCCCTGTTCGCCCTTTTCCCTGAAAAGCGCTGGGGGATCCCTCGTTGCTTGCCGCAGCGGCAGTTGGGATGGCATCGCTACCACCCAGCCGAGCTTGTTCCCAACCGCTGGGGGCTGCCGGAGCCCTCTCCCACCAGTGAGGTTATCGATCCTGCCGAAGCGGAGTTGATCCTCGTGCCCGCCCTGGCCTGCGACCGCTGGGGAAGGCGTTTGGGCTATGGCGGCGGCTATTACGACCGCTTTTTGGCCTCGCTGCCGGATCCCGGTGTGCCCAAGTGGGGCATTGTCCCGCAGGCTTGCCTGCTGCGGCAGCCTCTGCCTCAGGATCCCTGGGATCAACGCCTGGACGGGATCCAAACCGAAGAGGGGTTTTACCCGGCGGGGGATCCCCTAGACTAAGGGAGATGGGCCTTGGAGGAAAAACATGAGCCAAGTTTGGAAGAAGGGGCTTCGCTCCCTCTGCTGGAGCCTGGGCTGGGCGGCTTTGGCGGCCCTCTTGCTGGGCTTTGGCGCCATCCCCCTACAACTGAAAGATCTGCACATCACCCCCTGCCCGGATACCCCCGAATACACCAACCTGGTCACCAGCAACGGCAACCCCATACCGGCCAGGTGCATGTTCATTGAAGGGACGGTGGTGAACCGCTCCAAAAACACCTTGGTCAATGCGGATGTCTTCGGTCGCCTTTACGATGCCAACGGCAATGAGGTTCTGCCGGAGCGCACCCGCGTGGGAGCCATCGAAGAGGTTCCCCCCGGCGAAAGCCCCTTCTCCATTCGCATCTCCGTGCCCGTGACCAGCCCGCTGCCCTTGACCCTGGAGCAATTCAAGGCCAGCGGCTTCAGCGGCACCGTGCGCCGTTAAAGCTGGCGGGTGAAGTCTACCTGGGCCGGGCGCCCGGGCAGATGGAGTTGGGTAACCACCGGCGGGGTTTGGGCGATCAGCCGTCCCCGACGGAAAACGTACAGGCAAGCCGGTTTCAGGCGAATGGCTTCGACGGCATCGGCAGCCTGGAGCACCACCAAATCGGCATAGCAGCCGGGTTCTAGTCCGTAGCCTTCTAACCCCAGAATGCGGGCCGGGTTTTCCGTAACGGCCAAGAAGCACTGGCGCATCTGCTCATAGCCGGTCAGTTGGGCAGCGTGGATCCCCATGTGGGCCACCTCCAGCATGTTGCCGCTGCCCAGGGGATACCAGGGATCCATCACGCAGTCCTGGCCAAAAGCTACTGTCAGCCCGGCGGCCATCAGCTCCGGCACCCGCGTCAGCCCCCGCCGCTTGGGATAGGTGTCGTGGCGGCCCTGCAGCACTAGGTTCACCAGCGGGTTGGCAATCACCCCCAGCTCTGCCTCGGCCATCAGGGGGATGAGTTTGCTCACGTAGGCGTTGTCCATGGAGTGCATTGAGGTAAGGTGGGAGGCGGCCACCCGCCCCTGCAAGCCCAGCCGCTGCGTTTCATAGGCCAAGGTCTCCACGTGGCGCGAAAGCGGATCGTCTGTCTCGTCGCAGTGCAGATCCACGCGCAGACCCCGCGCCGCCGCAATCTCGCACAGGGCCCGCACCGAAGCTGTTCCTTCAGCCATTGTCCGCTCAAAGTGGGGGATCCCACCCACCACCTCCACCCCCAAGTCCAGGGCCTTCTCCAAGAGCTGCACCGCTCCCGGCGAGCGGTAGTAGCCATCTTGGGGAAAGGCCACCAGTTGCAAATCCAGGTAGGGAGCAACCTTTTGCTTCACCTCCAGCAAGGCCCGCACCGCCAACAGGTTGGGATCGCACACATCCACATGGGCGCGGATGGCCAGGATCCCGCGCGCCACCGCCCAGTCGCAATAGGTCAAGGCCCTCTCTATCACTGCCTCTGGCGTCAGCAGCGGCTTCAACTCCCCCCAAAGGGCGATCCCTTCTAGCAAGGTGCCCGATTGGTTGACGCGCGGGATCCCGTAGGTAAGGGTGGCATCCAGGTGAAAGTGGGCATCCACAAAGGGGGGCGACACCAAGCGGCCACTCACATCGATTTCCTGGGGAGCGGTGGCCTGCAGATTTACCTCCAGGGCAACGATGCGGTCTCCCTCAATGCCGATATCCACTCCCTTACGGCCATCCGGCAAGTTGGCCCGACGCAAGATTACATCCATCCCCCTCTTCCCAACCCGGCTTGACCATTTTCTTGCTCAACGTAAGGCGCGGGATTCCCCACCCGGGTGGGGAGGGATAGCGCCTCCTGACTGATTCTGGATATATCGCTTCA
>NZ_JANSJN010000010.1:36631-42230 GCF_047462555.1 Synechococcus sp. B60.1 | reverse complement strand
ACTGCCGGCGGATGCAGCGCCGAGGCCAGCACGGCAGCCCCGATCACCCGCTCCAGCGGGACGGGCAGACGGCGGATCTGGATCCCTGGGGGAATAGGGATGGCAGCCAGGCGAGGCAAAATGGCCGCTCCCAGGCCCTGCGCCACCATGTTGACGATGGTGGAATCTTCTTTGACTAGGTAGGCCACCTTAAGGGTTTGGTGGGCCGCCTCCCAGTGGTTGCGCACCGCTGTGGTGCATTCAGCGTAGTTGTAGAGAATGTAGGAAAAACGGGAAAGATCCGCCCAGGTCACGGCTTCCGGCAGAGGGCCAAAGCTCTCCGGCACCAACAGAATGAACTCGTCGCGAGCGATCTCCCACGTCTGCAGATCCTCGGCAGCTCGCGGCAGCGGCAACAGGCCGATATCCACCTGGCCCGAGCGCAGCAGATGTTCCACAGTGGCCGGATCTGCTTCCGTGAGGGTAAGGGTAACTTGCGGAAATTGCTGGCGAAAGCGGGCGATCACCGGTGGCAACAGGTGCGTGGCAGCGCTGCGAAAGGCAGCAACCCGCACACTTCCCCCACGTAAGCCTTTTTCCAGGTTGGCCTCGTAGTCCATCTGTTCGCGCAATTGCAGCATCTTGCGGGCATAGCGCAGTAACCGCTCTCCCACCGGAGTTGGACGTGCCCCAAACCGACCGCGCACCAACAGGGTTACCCCCAGTTCTTCTTCCAGACTGGCGATGGCCCGGCTCACCGCCGACTGGGAAATGTGCAGTTGCAGGGCGGCTTCGCTGAAATTCCCCTTCTCCACCACTGCCACCCAGGCTTGCAGTTGCGAGATGTTCATCGATGCCATCTATTCGATCTGCGCATAGATGTGATGTTATCTCAGGTTTGAACCTCTCGCTGAGGCTGACTAAACTACAACGTACAGCTTTTTTCCGCTGGATGGAAGTCTTGCCAATCGGCAAGGCAGCTATTCCCCAGAAAGTACAGAAGATACCTCTGTTGTGCTGGGGCCAGTATGACTGAAAAAAGCTGGAATTCTGCTTCACAGTGGAAAAAATACCTTCTGGCTGTCTCTGAACAATTAGGCGTGCCTATGTCCAGATCTATGTTTGCTCTCTTGCCTTTTCATCAGTTTCGAGATACTCCCGGCGTGCGGTTTTTCGATATCACCATCCCCCGATCCAATGCCCGCGATCTGGTTTATCACGAAGGGCCAGCCGTCAGCCCTCCCGACAATCCTCAGGGCTATTGGCAGTTTTATCTACATCCCCACCAAGAAGACAATTTGTTGGCTCTGTGGGGAGGACGAACCTTTTACTTGGTCAACTTTAGCTGGCGGGATCCCTTTCACATTGTGCGCCTGGAGGCGAATCGAGGCATTTTGCGCATTCCTCCTGGCACCTTTCACCGTTCTGTTTCCGACCCCGAGGGATCCATCGTTTTAAACCAGGCGGTGCGCGACGAAAAAGCTGTTGTGGAAAAGGAATTTCGCATCTACGACAGCAGCCGTATTCCGCGTTTGTTGCAAGTCATCTCGGCGGCTGCCCCTGTGCCCCGCATCTGCGCCTGAGCTAGCCTCAGCCAATTGGCTCTGGCGAACCAAGCCCTTTTCCCCTACTATCTAGGCGGGGAAGATGGGTTGAGGACGGCTATGCAGGCGGTGATTTTGGCAGGGGGGCAGGGAACTCGCTTACGGCCTTTGACCCTATGGCAGCCAAAGCCCTTGCTGCCTTTGTTGGAGGTACCCTTTTTGCACTGGCTGATCGGGCGCTGCCGCCGGGCCGCCCTGACAGACATTTTACTCAGTGTGGGGTATCTGGGCAGACAAATCGAGGCGGCTCTTGGAGATGGCGCCGCTTGGGGAGTAAAGCTCCGCTACATCGTCGAGGAGACGCCGCTAGACACAGCGGGAGCTTTGGTGCTGGCCCAACCCTACTTCAGCGGGGATCCCCTCGTAGTCTTCAATGCCGATATCCTCACCGATCTGGATTTGTTAGCTTTGATACAGTGCCACCTACAGAGTGGGGCCGTTGCCACCCTTACCCTTGCCCGCGTGGAGGACATCACCGCCTATGGCCTAGTGGAGGTGGGGGAAGGGGGCCGGATCCAATCCTTTCGGGAAAAGCCCACCGCTGCCGAAGCTCTCACCCTCACCACCAACACCATCAACGCCGGCACCTACGTCCTTGATCCAGCTATTTTCAAAGACTACCCCAGCGGGGATCCCCTCAGCTTGGAGCGGCGTGTCTTCCCCGATTTGCTGCGGCAGGGGCGACGGCTGCAAGCCTACCTGCACACTGGTTACTGGCGGGATCTGGGCACGCCGGCCAGCTACTACCACGGCCAACTGGACATTCTCCTGGGCCGGATGACAGACTTTCCTCTCGAGGATGTGGAAGCAAAGGCGCCGGGGGTATGGGTTCACAAAACGGCTGAGATCCACCCCAACGCCCAGCTACAAGCCCCCTGCTACATCGGCGCTCACACGCACCTGGGCTCCCAGGCTCAAGTCCCCGCTGGCACCATCCTCGGCAGCTACAGTTGGGTCAATGGATCCCTGCAGCCGGGGGTCTATGGGCCGGGCCTCCTGGTAGTCTAGGTTAAAGGCCAGTTAAGCACCCAAGCATCCAAGACACAGCTAGCCGAAGATGGAGCTACCGCAAACTGGGGAACGCTGGGATCCCTACCTTGCCGCCGTAGCCGCCCGCTTCAACCGGGAGCTGGAGGTGCAGCTAGGTCGGGCCAGTTGGCAGCTTCCCCCTGACCTGGAGCAGTTGCCCTTTTGGCAAGCCCAAGAGCGGGATCACCTCCAGGAACGCCTGGGGATCCCTTTTTGGCAATTGCGCGCCCCCAAAAAGCGGGAAGCCTGCTTGGATCTGGGCTGTGGAGTGAGTTTCCTGACCTATCCCTGGAACGACTGGCAGGCTCACTTTTACGGCCATGAGCTGAGTGGGGGGATCGTGCGCTTTGTGCGCTCGCGAGCACCGCAGCTTAACTCCAAGCTGTTCAAGTCGATGCAGCAGGGATCCGCCCATCACCTGGAGAACTACGGGCCAGAGCAGTTCGATCTGGCCATTGCTACAGGATTTTTGTACTACTACCCGATAGATTACTTTGATGCGGTTTGGGCAGAACTGATGCGGGTGTTGCGTCCGGCTGCACCAGTGATTATCGAAGTGGTCAATCCTGAATCGGTGTGGGCCGAACAGTGGGGGTTGATTGAGCTATTCAAAGGCAGCGAACCGATTCTCACACCCCTACAGGAGTGGGAGCGGCGCATCGCTGACTTGGGCGGCAAAATCCAGAAACAGGCCAGTGGCGAGCTATTTACCACCTATTGGATTCAGCGCAAGTACTAAACGGGCTTGGCGTCGGTTTTCCCATACCCAGACGGAAGGGATCCCGCCAAGGCTTTCGTCAACAATGTAAACGTGTAAACGAAACGCCAAAAACGGTCACCCGATCCCTCGAAAAAGCTGTGGGGGTGGGGATATCCTGAAGTAGGCAGCAACAGATCCAGTACAAAGTTGAGCTGTGGCTCGCTCGCCAACAGGGTGGCTGTTACGCCAGTGAGGCAGCCCACGAGGCTAACATGGAAAGGCGGTCTTTTTTACAAAAGTTACTCCTGGTTGCTGCCGGCCTTGGTCTCTCTCCTGGCTGGTTGGTGGGTCAGGCTGAGCGCTATGGGCAAGCTTTGGCGGCCAGCTCCCGCAAGTTGGCTCTCTTGATAGGTATTAACCGCTACCCTGGTGAGGGATCCCCGCTGCAGGGCTGTGTGACCGATGTGGAGCTGCAGCGGGAGCTGCTCTTGTATCGCTTTGGCTTTGAGCCGGCAGAGATTCTCACCCTCACCGATGGGGCCGCCACGCCGAGTGGGATCCAAGCAGCCTTTGCGGAGCACTTGGGGGGTTCAAGTCAGGCGGCGGAAACAGTGGTCGTGCAGTTTAGCGGCTACGGCCAGTGGCGGGCGGGATCGACGCCAGGCCAGTGGCAGCCGGTGCTGCTGTTGTCTGGCTCTGAAGGAATGGCGGTGATGGAGCTAGACAGCTTTTTCCGGCTTGTGGAAGACTTGGGCACCGCCCAGATCACCACTCTGCTGGACTGTGGCTTCACCCATGTCTTGCCGTCGGTGCGAGGCAATTTGCAACTGCGTTCCCGCCCCCCAGCCGGGAAAGGAGCAGGATCTGCCGCCTCAGACTCCTCGGAACCGCAGCGGGTTTGGCCGTCTCCGCCCAAGGGCTTGTTGATTGCCGCCACCACTCCCCAAGACTTGGCAGCAGAAGCCGCTTGGCCAGGATTCTACGCTGGAGTACTCACCTATCTGCTGACGCAGTACCTGTGGGAAAGCACACCTGCCACTCGCCTGCTGGTGGCCTTCAACCAAGTGGCCAGCCGGCGGGAGCTGGGCCTGTTTGCCTGTCAGCGCCCCATCTTGGAGGGCAAAGAAACGGCTCGACGCATCCCGCCCTACTTCCTCACCCCCCCTCAGGTGGCAGTCAGCGGCGTGATCCAGGAAGTGAAGGGGAATCGGGCTCAGGTGTGGCTGGGTGGGATCCCACCGGCGGCGCTGGGTGGTCTGCAGCCGGGTACTCTTTTGGCTCCCCTTTCCACCGCCTCGTCGGTGCCGCTGCTGATTCGTTCTCGCAGCGGGCTGTTGGCACAGGTGCAGCCGGCCAACGGGGAAGGTCAATTTCCCCCCGTGGGCACGCTGGTGCGGGAGCAGTTGCGCAGCCTCTCCAGCAGCCTCAAGCTTTTGGTGGGTCTGGAAGACAACTTGGGTCGCGTTGAAAAAGTGGATCTGACCAACGCCATTGCCGGCCATAGCTGGATGGAGACAGCTAACCCGCGCGAGCGCCAGGTGGATTGCCTGCTGGGCCGCATTACTCCAGAAATGGCCGCTGCCTTTCAAGCAGACGCTCTGCCCAAGCCTTTGGAAGTCAACGGCTACAGCCTCTTTTGGCCGGGGCGAGAATTGCTGCTCAATTCCTGCGGGCCGGCTGGGGAAGCTGCGGCTATGGCGGTGCAACGGCTGGTGCCTCGTCTAGCCCATCTGCTGGCGGCCAAACGTCTGCGGGCTACCCTCAACGCGGCTACCTCGCCGCTGGCGGTGGTGGGGGAATTGTCCACCAGAAGTAAAGCCCCCTTGCGGGGGTCACGGCTTGCCCAAGGGGCTGCTGCCGAGCCAGGCATACTACGCTTTATGCGCGGGGATCCCTTGCATCTCACCCTGCGCAACGAAGGCGAGCAGGATCTGTTCGGCTACCTGTTGATGGTCGATTCCAGCGGGCAACTGCACCTGTTGGCTCCCGTGCCCCAGGAGGACTTTGCCCTGCCACTGCGTCTAGAGGCCAAGGGCAGCCTGACTTTGCCACCCCTGCCTGAGGTGGCCGGTGAGTCGCGCTCTGCCGTCAATCCCGATCTGCTCACCTGCCATGCCCAGGGGTTGACTGAGCTATTGTTTGTGGCCAGTACTCGCCCCTTGTCGGCCAGCTTGGAAGCCCTCAAAGCCATGGTCCGTCAGCAGGGGATAACCCGTTCGCCGATGTTGCTCAGCAAACCGCTGGAGTGGACGCAGATGCTGCTAGAAGAGCTGACCCGTCGTCCGCC
>NZ_JANSJN010000010.1:34800-36531 GCF_047462555.1 Synechococcus sp. B60.1 | reverse complement strand
ACCCGTTCGCCGATGTTGCTCAGCAAACCGCTGGAGTGGACGCAGATGCTGCTAGAAGAGCTGACCCGTCGTCCGCCAGAAGGGGATCCCGACCTGCGCTGGCTGGATCCCAGCCAGGCTGTTACCCTTTCCCTCACCTATTTGCTGGTTTAGCTCAGCAGCAGGGCAAACAGGCCACAGAGGGCAATGCCGTCGAAAACGCCGGCCCCGCCAATGCTGAGAATGCCCGAGCAATTGCGCCGCAGCACCTCCGGCAGGTGCAGCAGATCCGCTCCAATCACTGTGCCCAAAACCCCGCCGGCAAAGGCCACCGCCGGCGCCTGATCCCCCGCCCAGAACAAAGCGGCTAAGGCTGCCGTGGCCGGGGCAATCAGAGGATTCATCTGAATGCCGATCCCGGGCACCACGTGGGAAGCGTAGTAGCTAACCACCGTTACCAGTGCCGTTACGGCCAGGATCAACAGCCCATCAGCCCGCCCAAATTGGTACAGGGCCAAGAGCACCGGGATCAGCCCTCCACCCACGTTGAGGGCAACCACCGTCTCCTGAGAAATCTTGGCCAACGGGATCCCCCAAAATTGCCGCATCCACAGGCTGGCCAGGTCTTCTACTAGGGTTACCTCGCACTTGACGCGGTAGAGAGGAATATTGACCGAGCTGCCCACCAAGATGGCCAGCAGCAGCAACAGCGCCCCCTCCCGCGAGAACCCCAGCTTCCCCACCGCTAGCGCCACCACGTCCACCGCTAGCCCCAGCCAGAGGAAGGGCAGCAGCAGCACCAGCATCAAAAACAGCAACAGCGAGAACGGTAGGTAGAACATGGCAGGGATCCCAGGCTTTCCTCCAGCCTACCAGGACTCGGTTCAACTTTTCTTGGCCTCAGAGGGCAAGTAAGAAGTTAGGTTTGCAACTACAGATCATTTGCCTGAGGCGCCTCAAGATTGTCTAGAGACCAAAAATAGTGTTGCGGATATCCCGAGAAATGCTGTGGCCGGCCTCCCGATCGCTAGGGGTTTTGGACAGGCTAATTTGGTAGCGTCTATCCCCGTGAAAGCAAATCCTGACATGATTATCTTCCGCGATGACCTCAAAACCAAGCTCTTCCAACCTTTTTCTGTAATAATCACTCCACCCATTATAGTCTGAAGACAAGCTGTCTACAGATTCCCTAATTCTCTGACGATGATCATCACCCTCGTTTGCTTCGTTATTCTCAACCAAGTTTCTAAGTATATGCTGGACTCTGCTCCCTTCGTGTACGTTATTAATTTTCTCTCTCAGGATTTCCAAAATAAAACTCTTAGCTTCTTGTGGGTAAAACTCTTTCTCGGTTATTTTCAAGACTATATCTATTTCCGACGGCTCGTACCTTGTATAATGCCCTCTTCCCTGGAGAATTGTAGACAGAGTCTTTTCATAACCTTCTATGCCAGTCTTCAGCGTCTTTATTTCCTCATCCCTTTGTTGAAGCTGTAGTCTCAGCTCTGTAATCTCGTCTGCGTCTGCATGGAGCTGCTCCGCACGCAGCCTCTCTATTTCTGCTTGGAGACTTCGCACTTGCCGATCTTTGTCTTGGAGCCGTTGCAAAAGCTGCTGCTGCTCGGCCAACTGGGCTTCAAGTTTTTGGAGCTGCTCGCTTTTTTGCCGAAGCTGATCCCGCAGCCTAGAAAGTTCTTTCTCGCCTTCCTCAATTTGCCGGCAGAGCTCCTCGATTCTTTGCTCCCGGCGGCG
>NZ_JANSJN010000010.1:31740-34700 GCF_047462555.1 Synechococcus sp. B60.1 | reverse complement strand
CTTTCTCGCCTTCCTCAATTTGCCGGCAGAGCTCCTCGATTCTTTGCTCCCGGCGGCGGAGCTCTTCTTGCAAGCGCCCTTGCTCGGCCAGTTGTGCTTCCAGATCTTGGGCTTGTTGGCTGGTCTGCTGAAGCTGGGTTTGGAGCTCTGTCAGTTCCACTTGCTGGTTGCGCAGCTCCTCCCCCTTCTCTTGGAGTTGCCGGGACAAGTCTCCGACGAGACCCTGCCATCTTTGAATTTCTTCCTCCTTCCGCGCAGACCGGTTCTGTAGCTCTTCAATCTCTGCTTGGAGGCTTTGCACTTGCCGATCTTTGTCTTGGAGCTGTTGCAAAAGCTGACGCCGCTCGGCCAACTGGGCTTCAAGTTCTTGGAGCTGCTCGCTTTTTTGCCGAAGCTGATCCCGCAGCCTAGAAAGTTCTTTCTCGCCTTCCTCAATTTGCCAGCGGAGCTCTTCTTTCAAGCGCTGTTGCTCGGCCAGCTGTGCTTCCAGATCTTGGACTTGCTTGCTGCTCTGCTGAAGCCGGGTTTGGAGCTCTGTCAGTTCCGCTTGCCGGTTCTGCAGCTTCTCGTCCCTCTCCTGGACTTGCCGGGACAAGTCTCCGACGAGACCCCGCCATCTTTGAATTTCTTCCTCCTTCCGCGCAGACCGGTTCTGTAGCTCTTCAATCTCTGCTTGGAGGAGGCTTTGCACGCGCTGATCCCTGTCTCGGGCAGAAGACCAAGCAATCCTCGAGGCTACTGCGTTCCCGGCTCCAACCACCAGAGCCACTCTGAGGGCTCTGCCGAGGTCAGACTGAGGCAAAGCGGCAATGCTAGCAGCGGTGAGCGTGGTGACGATGTGGACGTAGAGCGGCTTACGTATGTCCATTGGGAGTGCCGAGTGATCAGAAAACCTAAAACTCAGGGTAATCGATGAAGTCAGTGACGTCTGCGCAAAATACTACACAAAGAAGGAAGGAAGCTTGAAGGATTGTTAAGTTACAAGGGATCCAAAAAAGTGGACTTTAACGTTGCCGCATTTGCCGCTCCAAGGCGTCCCCCAGGCCATTTCCGACAAAATTGATGCTCGGTATGTTGAGATCTTCCCTGCACTGCCAGCTTGCTTCCGCGCAGTGCTAGGACGTGAATAAATTGCAGTTGCAATGGTTTGCTATCCTAGGGGGCTGACGCTTTAGAAACCTGCAGACCACTGATGCAAGCGGATGCTGCTTTCCACCCGCTTTTGGTAAGGTTTTCCTCCGCCAACGGACTGTCTGCCCGCAACTTCTTCGTTGCCCATAGTCGCCCTAAAGGAGGGCCGCCTGGGCAACCCTCAAGGGATCCCGGCCACTCCTGTTTGGCGGGCAGCCTGGATCACGGCGGCGGCCACCTGGGGAACTACCCGCCCGTCGAAGACTGAGGGAATGATCCACTGGGGATCCAAATCTTCAGGTGGGATCAAATTGGCAATGGCCTGGGCGGCAGCCAGGCACATCTCGGTGTTAATCTGCTTGGCGCGGCAATCCAGAGCACCGCGAAATACCGCCGGAAAGGCCAACACATTGTTGATCTGGTTGGGGTAGTCGCTGCGCCCGGTGGCCATCACCGCCACCCGACCGCTCACCAGCTCCGGCTGAATCTCTGGCACCGGGTTGGCCAGGGCAAAGACAATGGGATCCGGCGCCATTTTTTCCACCATCTCTGGGGTCAAGGCATTGGCCACGCTCACCCCAATGAACACATCTGCCCCCACCAAGGCATCTGCCAGGGATCCGCTCTTCTCAACGGCAATGGCAGCTTTCTCGGGGGTGAGGTCGGTGCGGGAGCGGCTGAGGATCCCTTGGCGGTCACAGACCACGATGTGGGCTGCCCCAGCCCGCCGCAGCAGTTGCGTTACCGCAATCCCGGCTGCTCCTGCCCCGTTGAGGACAATGCGCGCCTCGTCTAGGTTTTTTTTGACCACCTTCAAGGCGTTCAGCAAGGCGGCCAGCACAACAATGGCGGTGCCGTGTTGATCGTCGTGGAACACTGGCAGGCTGAGACGGGCCTTGAGCTGGGACTCGATGGCAAAGCAGCGGGGGGCGCTGATGTCCTCCAGGTTAAAGCCGCCAAACCCCGGCGCTAGGCGCACCACTGTCTCCACGATTTCTCCTACATCCTGGGTAGCCAGGCAGAGGGGGAAAGCATCGATATCGGCAAAGCGCTTAAACAGAGCTGCCTTCCCCTCCATCACCGGCAGAGCGGCCTCCGGGCCGATATTCCCCAGGCCCAGCACGGCGCTGCCGTCAGTAACAATGCCAACGCAATTCCCTTTAATGGTGTATTCATAGACAGCACTGGGATCGGCGGCAATCTCCAGGGCCACCCGGCCCACGCCTGGGGTATAGGCCATGGCCAGATCGGCGGCGCTCTCCAGGGGGCTTTTGGCCACCACCTGTAGCTTTCCTCCCCGGTGCAGCTCAAAGGTGCGATCCACCACCCGCTCCACCTTCACGTTGGGCAAAGAGGCAACAGCAGCGTGAATTTGCTGGGCGTGCTCGCTGCTAACGGCATCCACGCAGATTTCCCGTACCGTTTCGGCTGCCGATTGGTGGATGAGGTCAATCTGGCTGAGGCTGCCTCCCACCTCGGCAATGGCTTGGGTAACACGGGCCAGCGCCCCCGGCTGGTTGGGCAGACGTAGACGTAGGGCAATGCTGTAGCTGGAGCTGGGGGTGAGTTTTGCCATAGCTTTCTATGGTAGAAGAAAAATTGCTTTCAGCAGAGCAAACTCCTCAACGCTGAGCCCTCTGGTTGCGCCGATCCTCAACTCCCTTCTCCCTCTGATCGATAGGAATAAGCGTAGGATCGAGAAATCCTGCAGACAGGCAACCCTCCTTCCTGCATATGACAACCTCTGCTGCAGCAACTGCCGACTCCGACCTCAATACTTTTGCCGATTGGCTGGAAGGTTACTACAGCAACCGCGCCCAAGCAATGGC